>DASUIY010000374.1:0-5137 GCA_036279555.1 Solirubrobacterales bacterium
GGACCAGCTCGAAGTGGCCGTCGAGGCGGATCGCGCAGGACGAGGCGCCGGGCGGGATCAGCGCGTCAAGCCGCGCCAACAGCCGCTCGTGCGAGAGCCGCCCCTCGATTCGCTCGTCGAGCTCCGGCTCGAACCTGGTCACCACCGCGAACGGCGTCAGCGCGTCGGGCGCGATCAGGCTGACGCCGCCGTCGACGTCGGCGCGGAAGAACTCGCCGTCGAGCGCGATCATCTCGCCGTCGAGCCGGTTCAGCGTCCCCAGCCCGAGGTCGCCGTGCTCGGCCAGCTCGGCGAAGCTGAGGTCGCCGTCGTAGGCACCCTCGAGCAGCGCCGCGATCGTCGAGGCCTGGAAGAGGACGTGCGCCTCCCGCTCGGCGTGCAGTTCCCCCTCCCGCATCGCCTCAACGTGCAGCGACCTGACCCAGCGCTCGTCCAGCACGCCGCCAGTCTTCCACGCCCCCAGAGGGGCGTGTCTGAGTTTTCCCGCCATATGTGGCGGGAAAACTCAGACACGCCTATCGGGAGGGGGAAAACAGCCGAGGGGCCGATCGTCGAGAATCGGGGCATGGCGGCTATAGAGCTCCGCGGCGCGGTCAAGCGCTTCGGCCCGATCACGGCGGTGGACGGGCTCGACCTCGAGGTGCCGGAGGGCATCTGCCTCGGCCTGCTCGGGCCCAACGGCGCCGGCAAGTCGACGACGATGCGGCTGCTGACCGGCCAGGCGATCGCCGACTCGGGCGAGCTGCGCGTCCTCGGCCACGAACTGCCGGGCGACGCCAAGGCGGCCCGGGCCGAGATGGGAGTCGTCCCACAGCTCGACAACCTCGACGTCGACGTCACGGTCGAGGACAACCTGGCGGTGTACGCGCGCCTGTACCGAGTGCCGGACGTCGGCGCCGCGGTCGACCGGGCGCTCGACCTGGCGCGGCTGCGCGGGCGCCGCCGCGACGCGGTCGACAAACTCTCGGGAGGCATGCGGCGGCGGCTGCTGCTTGCCCGCGGGCTGGTGCACGAACCGAAGCTGATCCTGCTCGACGAGCCCACGGTCGGGCTCGACCCCCAGATCCGCACCGAGCTCTGGACGCTGATCGACGACCTGCGCACCCGCGGCACGACGATCCTGATGTCCACCCACTACATAGAGGAGGCCGAGCGGCTCGCCGACGAGGTCGCGGTGATGGACAAGGGGAAGATCATCGCCCGCGCGACGCCAGCCGAGCTGATCGCCGCCCACGCGGGCACCCACACTGCCGAGATCTACGGCCCGCCCGAACGCCTGACCGAAGTCCGGGCGATCGCCGAGGGGGAGGGGCTGCCCGTTCGCCCGGCCGGGCCGGCGATCGCAATCGTCGGCTCCGAGCGCGCCGCGGACGGGGCGGTTCCCGAGGACGCCGTAGTCCGCGCCGCCTCGCTGGAGGACGTCTTCGTCCTGCTGACGGGGGTTGAGGCCGAATGAGCACCGAATCCCGTTTTCGCCGTCATATAGACGGTCAAAACAGAAATGGGGCCGCTGGCCGCCGCCTGCGGCGGCTCGAACCGGCGGCGATCTCCGGCGTGATGAGCCGCGAGGTCGCCAACTTCCGCACCTACTGGAAGGGGACGACCTTCTCCAGCGTGCTCGAACCGATCGTCTACCTCCTCGCCTTCGGCCTCGGCCTCAGCGCGACCCTGGTCGACGAAGTCGGCGGCATCCCCTACGTCCAGTTCGTCGGCACCGGCATGGTCGCCACCGCGGTGATCTTCTCCAGCGCCCTGCCGGCGATGTTCGGCACCTTCGTCAAGCACCGCTTCCAGAACACCTACGACGCGATCCTCGCCGCGCCGGTCGACGTCGAGGAGCTGGTCAGCGCCGAGATGCTCTGGATCGGCCTCCGCGCCAGCGTCTACGGCTGCGTCCCGCTGCTGGTCACGATCGCCTTCGGCCTCGATCCCGCCTGGGGGATGCTGCTGGTACCGATCTTCTGCCTCTTCACGGCGCTCGGCTTCGCCGGCTTCGGGATCGCGATGGCGGCGATCGTCGCCAAGATCGACCAGTTCAACTACGTCACCGCGCTCTTCGTCACGCCCCTCTTCCTCGTCTCCGGCGCCTTCTTCCCGATCGACGAACTCCCCCAGGGCTTCCAGATCCTCGCTCAGCTAAATCCGCTGCACCAGCTGGTCGAACTGGTCCGCGGCGGCGCCTTCGGCTACGAGGCGGTCGACCTGGTCCGCGTCGCCGGCCTCGTCGCCTTCGCCTTGGTGATGTGGCGGATCGCCGTCAACCGCATGGCGGCACGGCTGATCGACTGACCCTCCGAAATCGCTGACTTCGTCTTTTCCGGCGTTATTGGCCGGATAAAGACGAAGTCAGCGGTGAAGAAAGTGGACCGTGCGCCCCGTCCTCCGAAGCGAAGTCACCGGGCGTGTCCGTCGCGTTTGGCTCGGGCCGGGCTCACCTGCGGCACCCGCGGCTTCCGCTTAAGGCTGCTTCCTTCCGGACCTGACCTGGTTCGCGTGCCCACGTCGCGCAGGACCCGGCCGTCAACGCCGCCCGCGGCGCACTGACCCCGACGGCCAGCCCCTCGGAACGGGATTCGGCCCCGCTAGAGCGGATTGCGGGTTACAGGGCACCGCTGATTCCCCGCCTAGCACGGTCCGCAGTCGATCCTACTCTGCGTGCATAGGATCGGCGTCCCTCCCGTGATCCAGGTCGACACAGACTCCTTCTTCGTCATCGTCACGATCGCCGCCCTGGCCGCGATCACCGTCGCCGTCGTGCCGAAGCGCTTCGCCCCGCCGGTGGTCGTGGTCGAGCTGCTGATGGGGATCGTGGTCGGCCCGGAAGTGCTCGACCTGGCGACGACCGACGAGTTCATCGAATTCTTCGCCAACCTCGGCCTCGGCATGCTCTTCTTCTTCGCCGGCTACGAGATCGACTTCGAGCGGATCAAGGGACTGCCGCTGAAGCTGGGAGCGCTCGGCTGGCTGCTCTCGATCGCGCTCGCCTACGGGCTCGGCGGCATCCTCGCAGCCGCCGGGATCGTCGTCTCTTTCCTCTACACCGGCTCGGCGATGGCGACGACGGCGATCGGCACGCTGATCCCGATCCTGCGCGACAGCGGCGAGCTGAAGACCAAGTTCGGCACCTACCTGCTGGCGGCCGGCGGAGTCGGCGAGTTCGGCCCGATCCTCCTCGTCACCCTCGTTCTCTCGACCAAGCAGCCGCTGCACGAGGCGGCGATCCTGGTCGCCTTCGTCGCCCTCGCACTGGTCCTCGCCCTGGTCTCGGTGCGTCTCGCCTGGCGCGGATGGCCGGCGCTGGAGCGGACCTTCGAGGCGAGCAGCCAGCTCGCGGTGCGGATCACCGTGGTCCTCGTCTTCGGCCTGGTGCTGCTGGCCGACCAGCTGGGCCTCGACGTCCTTTTGGGCGGCTTCGTCGCCGGCATGATCGTCCGCCTCGCCCTCAAGGGACGCGAGCTGCAGGTCTTCGAGTCGAAGCTGACCGCGGTCGGCTTCGGCTTCTTCGTTCCCTTCTTCTTCGTCACCAGCGGGATCGAGTTCGACCTCGGCGCCCTCGGCTCGGCCGAGGCCCTGCTCAAGCTGGCGATGTTCTTCGTCCTCTTCCTAGTCGTCCGCGGCGCCCCCGCCCTGCTCCTCTACCGCGGCGTCCTCGGTGCCCGCGACCGGGCGGCCCTCGCCTTCTACTCGGCGACCGAGCTCCCCCTCGTCGTCGCGATCACCACCCTCGCAGTCGACGGCGGCCACATGAAAACCTCGACCGCCGCCGGCCTGGTCGGCGCCGCGATGCTCTCGACCCTCGTCTTCCCCTTCGTCGGCCTCGCCCTGCGCAAGTCAAGTGCAGCACTTACTTAGAAGAGTGCTACACTTCGCTCCATGCCCACGACAAAGCCCCGCTACACCCTGACGGACAGCGGAGCGCTGAGCGAGCTCCTCGACGAGGCGCAGCGGCGCTGGCCGCAGGTCCGCAGCCGTAAGGAGCTGCTGCTTCGCCTGGCAAAGGCTGGGCGCGAGGCGATCGAGCGCGAGGGTGCCGAGCGGCGGGCAGCGGTCTCCGAAACGGCGGGGGTTCTAAGTGGCGTGTACGAGCCCGACGAACTGGCACGACTGCGCGAAGACTGGCCGGCGTGATCGTCCTCGACGCGAGCGTGCTGATCGGGCATCTCGACGGGGGCGATGCGCACCACGCGAGGGCGCGGGCGTTACTGGAGAAAACCGGCCCCGAGCCGCTGGGCGCCAGCACGATCACGCTGGCGGAGACGCTGGTCGCCCCTGCGCGGACGGGACGCCTACAGGAGGCCCAAGCGGCCCTCGAGCGGCTCGGCGTCGGCGAGCTGAGACTCGGCGAGGACACACCCGAACGCCTGGCCCAGCTGCGAGCCGAGGCCGGGCTGAAGCTGCCGGACTGCTGCGTGCTGCTGGCCGCGCAGGAGCATCGAGGCACGGTCGCGAGCTTCGATACGGAGCTGCTTCGCACAGCCGAGACCCTTGGATTGACAGCGGTCAGCTAAGGGCACAGCCCATCGGTTGCGGGAGAAGCTACTTGGCGCCGAAGACCGGGCAATTGCCACCGCCCTGAAACCCGAAATCTCGCTGACGAACCAGAAGCTGTCCAGGAAGCGTCCGGGCCCTACCGACCAGCCGGGCCTGCTCAAGCCGTGGACCGCTGCGAGGTGCGCCCAACGCGCCGAGATAGGCGTCGTGGGTGCCATGAGTGAGCATGGTAGTCGCCCTATGATTGAGCCTCTCCCGGGCGCGTAGCTCAGTGGGAGAGCGCTCGCCTCACACGCGAGAGGTCGCTGGTTCGAACCCAGCCGCGCCCATCGGTTGAATCCCCTGCATCCATGCGGGATTGATCTCCCCCTCGCCTCGGTACATGACTTGGGCGTAGATCGAGAGCGTGACCTTCGGATCGGAGTGCCCGACCTGACGCATCAGAAAGACGTACAAGAATCCGTACGTAATGCCTGCTAAAGTTTAGCTGTGGCTTCTACGCAGACCGTTGTTCCAAGCGCTGAGGCTAGAGATCGTCTCTCTAGCTACCTGAAGCTCTTCCGCGAAAAGGGAGGGCAGGCCGATCCCGTCGTCTTTGGCTCTCATCGCAAACCTGAGGGCGTCATCTTGTCCTATGAGCGATACG
>DASUIY010000375.1:0-3633 GCA_036279555.1 Solirubrobacterales bacterium
GCTCGCGCTCGGCTATCTGCGCGAGGATCGCGTCGGCGACCCGATCGCGGTGCCAGTGCGCGTCACCGAACATCGCCGAGTCCACCTTGGCCCGCTTCAGCCACAGGTGCAGGTCGTGCTCCCAGGTGAAGCCGATCCCGCCGTGCACCTGGATCGAGGCGTCGGGGACGCGCCAGCCGGCGTCGGAGGCATAAGCCTTGGCCATCGAGGCGGCCTTCGGCAGGGACCCGGGCTCGGCGTCCGCCGCCCAGGCGGCGCCGTAGACGGCCGAGCGCGAGTTCTCGGTCTCGAGCAGCATCTGCGCGCAGCGGTGGGAGACGGCCTGGTAGGAGCCGATCGGGCGGCCGAACTGCCGGCGGTCCTTGGCGTACTCGACGGCCATCTCCATCGTCCGCTGCGCGATCCCCGTCGACTCCGCGGCAAGGGCCACGCAGGCACGGTGGAAGACCGGGAAGTATTCATCGGCGCCCCCGGGAAGCGAGTCCTCGGGCGCGACGCGAACTCCCTCGAAGCGGACCGAGTAAAGCCGGCGGGTGAGGTCGATCGACGTCGCCGGCGAAACCGTCACGCCCGGTGCGCCGCACTCGACCACGTGCCGGCGTCCGTCCGCCGTGGCGACGAGGAGGAAGTCGGCAGCCGCGGCGTCCATCACCAGCACCTTCTCCCCGTCGAGGACGGTCCCGTCGCCATCCGCGCGCGCCTCCATCGTGAACTCGCCGATCGTCGCTGCCGAGCCCGCGTCCCAGAGGGCCGGCGTCCCGCGGAGCCTTCCCTCGGCCAGAGGGCGCAGGAAGCGCTCGCGCTGGTCGTCCGACCCGCCGTGGGCCAGCGCGAGGCCGGCGATCGTGTTGGAGAAGAGCGGCGAGGGGGCGAGCGCGTAGCCCATCTCTTCGAAGAGGACGGCGAGCTCGACGATGCCGAGCCCCTGCCCGCCCCACTCCTCGGGCAGGGCCAGCCCCTGCCATCCCAGGCCGGCCATCTCCTCCCAGTCGGCCTGCTCGAAGCCGTGCTCGCTATCAGCGAGCGCGCGGATGCGCTCGGACTTGTAGCGGGCCGCGAGGAAGTCATGCGCGGTGGCCTTGATCGCCTGCTGCTCGTCCGTTAGGTCGAAGTACATTTGCTCTCAGCGCATCTTCGGCAGGCCAAGCACGCGCTCGGCGATGATGTTCTTGAGGATGTCGGTTGTGCCGCCCTCGATCGAGTTAGCGCGGGAGCGGAGGAAGCTGTACTGCCAGGCGCCGCCGGCGATCGCGTGCTCGTCCCCGCGCGCCAGCGGCGCGTATGCGCCCTCGATGTCGAGCGCGAGCTCGGCCATGCGCTGGTTGATGTCGGCCCACTGCCACTTGCCCAGCGAGCCCTCGGGGCCCGGGATCCCCGACTGCATCGTCTTGGTCAGGCCGCGGTAGGCGTTCAAGCGCATCGTCTCCGCCTCGATGTGGAGCTGGGCCAGCCGCTGGCGGATCACCGGGTCCTCGGCGGCGGTGCCGCCGTTAGTCCGTGTCTCCGCGGCCAGGGCACCGAGCCGCTTAAGGCCGTTGGCGACCTGGGCGATCGCGCCGAAGGCAAGCCCCGCGCGCTCGTTCATCAGAGTCGTGATCGCCACCGACCAGCCACCGCCGACCTCGCCGATGACGTTCTCGTCCGGGATGCGCGCCTCCTCGATGAAGACCTCGTTGAACTCGCCCTCGCCGGTGATCTGCACCAGGGGCTTGGCCTCGACCCCTGGCTGCTCCATGTCCATCAGGAAGTAGGTGAGCCCCTTGTGCTTGGGGGCGTCGGGGTCGGTTCGGGCGACCAGCATGCACCACTTGGCGTACTGGGCGAACGTGGTCCAGACCTTCTGCCCTGTGACCACCCATTCGTCTCCGTCTTTGACCGCCCTGGTCTTCAGCGAGGCGAGGTCGGAACCCGACTCGGGCTCGGAGAAGCCCTGGCACCAGATCTCCTCGGCGGTGAGGATCGGCTCAAGGTAGCGCTGCTTCTGCGCGTCGGTGCCGTGGGCAATGACGACGGGACCGCCCATCGCCAGGCCGAGGACGTTGGCCGGGCTGGGAGCCTCCAGCCGCGAGGCCTCGCCGACGAAGATCGCCTGCTCGATCATGGTGGCGCCGCGGCCGCCGTACTCCTTCGGCCAGGAGATGCCCGCCCAGCCGGCGGCGTGCATCTTCCGCTGCCACTCGCGGCGGAAGGCCATCACCTCCTCCAGGCCGCCTTCCGGCTCGGGGCCCGGATGATTCGCTTCGATCCAGTCGCGGACCTCTTCGCGGAACTGCTGCTCGGATGGCGAGAGGGTCAGGTCCATCGGGCGGGCAGCATATAGGGCGACTGGCCGCCTGGCCAGTCGCCACCCGGCCCAGTCACTCGAACCCGGTGCCCCGCCCTACCAGCGGCATTCGCGAAGACCGTAGTCTTCGGCGGTTTTGGCGGCGTATTTGAAGATCCCCTGGGAAGACGTCACTTTGCTGGGGTCGGCCTCGCCGACGTCGATGCCTTCCTGGTAGGCCGCCAGGATGGCTTCGACTTCCTCCTGGTCGGACTCGGGAGCCGTCAGCTTCGCCATCTCGTCCACTTGCCACTGCTTCCCGGGGAGGACCACTGTGGTCGCGAAGTCGTCTTCGGCCTCTTCGCCTTCGAACGCTTTGGTTGGATCGCCGCCCCTGCTCTTGACGAAGTCTTCCCAGCCGTCTTCGATGCGAATGTTGGCCTGTTTGCAGACCGCATCGGCTTTTTTGATGTAGGTCGGCTTCTCGACGTCGGCCGAAGCCGTGACCTGAGTGCTGCCATCGCCGCCGCACCCGATCCCAACTACCGCAATCGCCAGCGCCCCGGCCAGCACCAAAATCGCCCTCCAACCACGCATCGTGATCCTCCAATCACCTTGACTGGTTTAGAAAGTTACATGCTTTTGCCGAGACATGCCGAGTCCTTGCCAGACGGCCCACACCGAGGTTGTCGTGATAGGAACCCGCCCAATGAACGCGAGCCAGGGGTACGAAAGTCCGGGAATCGCCGGCAGCGGAGCCATCGCCACGGGCCTAGCCGCCGTTTCCACCACCACCGCCGACACGATTCTGCTGGCGCGCAGCGAGGCCTCGGCCTGGCGTGCCGAGGAGAAAGTGGTCGCCGCCTGCGCCAAGATCGAGGGGGCCGAGCCGTCGCGGCTGCGGGTGACGACCGACCCGAACGACCTCGCCGACTGCGACGTCATCGTCGAGGCGATCGTCGAGGAGGTCGAGCCCAAGGGCGAGCTGCTGGCAAGGATCGCCGAGGCCTGCCCCAACGCCGACCTCGCCACCACCACCTCCTCGCTCAGCATCGCCGCGATCGCCGCGGCCGCCGGCACCGACAAGCTCTTCGCCCTCCACGTCTTCAACCCGGTGCCGCGGATGAAGCTGGTCGAGGTCTGCTTCCCCGACGGCGCCGCCGGCTCCCGCGATCAGGCGCTGGCCTGGTGCGCGGCGCTCGGCAAGACCGCGGTCGAGGTCCCCGACCAGGCCGGGTTCGTCGTCAACCGCCTGCTCTTCCCCTACCTCTTCGAAGCCGTGCGGATGATCGAGCGGACCGGCATGGAGGCCGGCGAGGTCGACACCTGCATGAAGCTCGGCGCCGGCCACCCGATGGGGCCGCTGGCCC
>DASUIY010000376.1:0-5083 GCA_036279555.1 Solirubrobacterales bacterium
CCTCGACGCAGTGCGCCGCGGTCAGGACCACCCGCGGCGCGATCACGGTCCCGGTACAGGCGAAGCCTTCGTCCTTGCCGGTCCGGGCGGCGATGAAGGCGAGCGAGGGGAACTCGGCGATGCTCGCGACGTCGCCATGGATGATTGAGGCCTGGGCGCCAGGGGAGGCGGTTGCCGCGGCCGGCACGACCAGGGCGCTGAGCAGCGCGCAGAGGGCCGCAAGCGCGGCGATTCCTCTTCCTCCTCTGCTCCCCGGCAGCCTCATCTCACTGGAGGCTAATGGGTTCGCTGAGCGCTCAAGCTCGACCGGGGGCTTCGAAGGCCGTCGCCAGGCCCTGGCCGACGCCGACGCACATGGTGGCGATGCCGTACTTGCCGCCGCGGCGGCGCAGCTCGCGGACGAGGGTGGTGGCGAGGCGGGCGCCGGAGCAGCCGAGTGGGTGGCCGAGGGCGATCGCGCCGCCGTTGACGTTGAGCTTCTCTTCGTCGATCCCCAGTTCGCGGGCGCTGGCGATGACCTGGGAGGCGAAGGCCTCGTTGATCTCGATCAGGTCGATCTGCTCGAGGCTGAGGCCGGCAGCGTCGAGGGCGCGGGGAATGGCGAAGGCGGGGCCGATGCCCATGTAGGCGGGGTCGACCCCGGCGACGCCGAAGGCGACGACGCGGGCGAGCGGCTCGACACCAAGCTCCTTCATCCCGGCCTCGGAGGCGATCAGCGTGCAGGCCGCCCCGTCGTTGAGGGTGGATGCGTTGCCGGCGGTGACGGTGCCGCCCTCGCGGAAGGCCGGCCGCAGCTTCGCCATCTTCTCCAGCGAGGCGTCGGCACGGGGGCCCTCGTCGGCCTCGACGAGGACGGTCTCACGGCCCTGCGGCGCCTCGATCGGGACGATCTCCTCGGCGAGGATCCCGGCCTCGGCCGCGGCGACCGCGCGCTGGTGGCTGCGCAGGCCGAAGGCGTCCTGGTCCTCGCGGCTGATGCCGTAGCGCTCGGCGACGTTCTCGCCGGTCTCGCCCATCGCTTCGGTCGAGACGCCGAGCTCGGCCATGCGGGGGTTGACGAAGCGCCAGCCGAGGGTGGTGTCGTGCATCGTCTGCGGCCCGCGCGGCAACCCGCGCTCGGGCTTGCCGACGACCCACGGCGCCCGGCTCATCGACTCGACGCCGCCGCCCAGGTAGAAGTCGCCCTCGCCGAGCTTGACCGCGCGCGCGGCGCAGTTGATCGCCTCCAGGCCCGAGGCGCAGAGGCGGTTGACGGTCGCGCCCGGGACCGTGTTCGGCAGGCCGGCGAGCAGCGCCGCCATCCGGGCCACGTCGCGATTGTCCTCGCCCGACTGGTTGGCGGCGCCGAGGTAGACGTCGGTCACCCGCTCGGGGTCAACGCCGGTGCGCTCGACCACGGCCGCGATCGTGTGCGCGGCCATGTCGTCGGGCCGGACCCCCGAGAGCGCGCCGCGGTAGCTGCCCACCGGCGTCCGCACCGCGTCGACTACGTAAGCCTCTGCCACTCGCGGGATTTAAGTCGACCGGCGGTCGCGGCGTATCCTTCGCCCCGTGTGGTTCGTGCTCGGAACGGTTGCGATGGTGCTGCTGGTCGTCGGCGTCCTCTTCTTGATCGAGCACTTCTACACGGGCAACAACGCCGAACTGCTCGACTGGAAGCCGACCCGCTCGCCCGAAGTCGAGGCGCAGAACGAGATCGACGACGTGCAGCAGATGCTCGAGGCGCAGAACGAGATGCGCCGCCGCCGCGGCGTCGCCGAGCGCAGCGAGCAGGAGCTGCGCGAAGAGGTCGAGGCCGAGGAGCTGGAGCGGCTGCGCCAGCGTGGGTCCCAGGCGTTCTAGGCGAGCGTGGCGCGAGCGCTGATCGTCGGCTGCGGCTGCCGCGGGCGGGTGCTTGGCCAGCGGCTGCTCGACGACGGCTGGGCCGTGCGGGGGACGAGCCGGCGGCAGGAGGGCTTGGCGGCGATCGAATCCGCGGGGCTGGAGGCGGCCCTCGCCGATCCGGAGCAGCCCGGGACCCTGCTCGAGCTCGTCGCCGACGTCGCCGCGGTCTACTGGCTGCTGGGCTCGGCTGTCGGCTCGGCTGAGAGCCTCGAAGCGATCCACGGCCCCCGGCTCGAGCGCTTCCTGGAGCGGTTGGTCGAAACGCCGGTGCGCCGTTTCGTCTACGAGGCCGGTGGCTCGGTCGACCCCGCGATCCTGGCCCGGGGGCGCTCGGCGGTCGAGGCGGCCTCGCGGACCTGGCGGATACCGGTCGAGATAGTCGACCGGACGATCGTCTGAGACGGCGAGACCGGCGCATGGCGGCGTCCTCGGTCGCTCGCGTGCAGAGCACGCCACGCTCCCTGCGTCCTTGCCCTACTTGGTCTCGCCGTCTCAGAGCCGAGAGAGAAGGTCGCCCAGGATGCGCGCCGTCGCTCCCCAGATGAGGTGGCCGTCGACCTCGTAGGTGGGGGTGTGGATGGGGACGCCGCGGCGGACGAGGCGGCGCATCTCGTAGCCCTCGCGCAGGCCCGCGAGCGAGAAGGCGAGGACGGTCTCCACCTCGGTGGGGTTAGGCGTCAGCTCGAGCTCGCCCGGGTCGGCGACGAGGCCGACGTAGGGGTGGATCCTGTACCCGGTGACGAAGGTCGCGGCGGGAGGGAGGGCGCCGCAGAGCTCGACTGCGGTCGGGTCGAGGCCGATCTCCTCTTGCGTCTCGCGCAGGGCGGTCGCGGCCAGGTCGGCGTCGGCGTCGTCCTTTCGCCCGCCGGGGAACGAGATCTCGCCGGCGTGGCGCCGCATGTCGGCGCGCCGCTCGGTGAAGATCAGCCCGGGATCCTCGGGCCAGCCGTGCAGCGGAAGCAGCACCGCGGCGTCGGTCCCGCCCCGCGCCTCCATCGCGTGCGCCTCCTCGGGAGTGAGGAGACGGTCGGCGAGTGGTCGATTGACCCCCCTATGAGGTGGTGAATGCTCCACTCGTCGTCAGATGATGACCTGGACGGTGCCACCATCCACCGACCAGGCGGCGCCGGCGACGTAAGAGGAGCGCTCGGAGCAGAGGAAGACGATCGCGGCGGCGATCTCCCCGGCCTGGGCGAGGCGGCCGATCGGGCGCTTCGAACCGGCCGTGGCCAGGGCCTCCTCGCGGCTGGCCGCTTCCGACATCCGGTGGGACT
The DNA here is from genome assembly GCA_036279555.1 of Solirubrobacterales bacterium. Lineage (GTDB taxonomy): Bacteria > Actinomycetota > Thermoleophilia > Solirubrobacterales > 70-9 > VRUE01. The sequence goes on from DASUIY010000376.1 coordinate 3,159, forward strand.
GATCGAGCAGCCCGCCGGGCTCCATCCACATCTCCGATTCGACCGGCCCGGGGCAGATCGCGTTGACGAGCACGCCGTCGCTCGCGTGGCGGTCGGCGAAGAGGCGCGAGAGGGAGAGCTCGGCCGCCTTCGCCACCGAGTACTCGGGCATCGCCGCCGACGGCCGCTTGCCGGCGGTCGAGCAGACGTTGACGACCCGTCCCCAGCCGCGCTCGGCCATCGGCGGGATCGCCGCGCGCATCGCCCGCAGCGGCGCCATCACGTTGAGCTCGTACTGGGCGTGCCAGTCCTCGTCGGGGACGTCGTCGAGGTCGCGCCACTGGGCGGCCCCGGCGTTGTTGACCAGGACGTCGAGGGCGCCGAAGCTCTTCTCGGCCCCGGCGAGCATCCGCTCGCCGGCGTCCTCGGCCGTGACGTCGAGAGCGAGGGTCTCGGCGCGGCCGCCCGCCTCGGCACCGGCGGCGGATGCCTCGCGCGCAGCGGCGGCCAGGCGCTCCTCGTTGCGCGCCACCAGCAGCACGTTCGCCCCCTCGGCGCAGAGCTGCCGCGCGGTCTCGGCTCCGATCCCACGGCTGGCGCCGGTGACGAGGCAGGCGCGCCCCTGCAGGCCGAGGTCCATCAGAGCGACTCGATCCGCTCGGAGACGGTGACCGGCGTCTCGTGCGCCAGCGCTTTGTGCACTGGGCATTTGCCGGCGATGACCAGCAGGCGCCGGCGCTGCTCGTCGCTCAGCTCCGGCGGAAGGCGAAGCGTGACTTCGAAGGAGCGGAGGGCGTTGCCCTCGTGCTCGGCCTCGACGTCCACCTCGACCCCTCCCAGGTCCCAGCCCTTGCGTTCCGCGTACATCTCGATCGTCACCGCGACGCAGCCGGCGAGGCTGGCGGCGAGCAGGCGAGCGGGGGAGGGGCCGGTGTCGATGCCGCCCGCGTCGACCGGCTCGTCGACGAGAACCGTGTGGCCGCCCTCGATCTCGATCTCATGGGAGAAACCTTCGCGGCGGCGGGCGACGACCTTCATCGGTGCCCGCTAGGACTTGCGGCGGCCCTCGAACAGCGCCGGGTCGTCGACGTCGGCGAAGCGGGCCATCGCGTAGGCGAGGTCGGAGGCGCGGTTGACGAAGTGGATCACGGTCTCGCTGGCCAGCTCCCCGGCTTCTGCGAGGGCGGCGATGCGGCGCTCGGCGCGGCGGATCGCGGTGCGGGCGACGTCGAGCTGGGCCGAGAGCTGGTTGCCGCCGGGGATGACGAACTGCGGCGGCAGCTCGACCTCGGACATGTAGCGGTCGATCCGCTGCTCCAGCTCGGCGACCATCTCCTCGGTGGTGCGGCTGACGCCGTCTTCGAGCCGCTCGGCGGCCTCCGGCGCCGTCGCCAGCTCGGCCCCGGCGACGAAGAGGTCGTCCTGGAGCCGCAGGATGTCGGCCGCGAGCTCGCCATCGCCGGCGTCGCAGAGGGCGCGGGCGACGCCGAGGTGCGAGCAGGCCTCGTCGAGCGAGCCGTAGGCCTCGGTGCGGTCGTGGTGCTTGGGCACGCGGCCGCCGTACCAGAGCGAGGTCGTCCCGTCGTCGCCCTTCTTCGTGTAGATCTTGACCACTGGCCGGTCATCCTACGCGGCGTTCGGGTTCTTGCCCTGCCGCGTCCCCGGCGGTTAGGATCGGCGCCACGATGCGGAAGCTGCTGCTCGTTGCGATCGGGGCCCTGGCGCTGGCCGCCGCCGTGGCGGGTGCCGTGCAGGCGGCAAGCGGGCCCAGGCTCAACGGCTCGTTCACGGTGACGGCGACGATCCTCGGCAACGACATCGGCATCCCGCCGGGATCGGTCACGACCGACGTCTACGTCTTCAAGTCGACCTGCCCCAAAGGCGGTTGCGCCAAGGTCGGCCTCACGCGCGAATCCGGCGATCGCCACGTCAAGTCGACCCTGAAC
>DASUIY010000377.1:0-13413 GCA_036279555.1 Solirubrobacterales bacterium
AGCGGTCGTAGGGGGTGTCGCGCCCACCCTCGCCTTCCGTGAAGTACCCCTCGGTCCAGAGCGCGACGACCGCGGCCGCGTCCCCCTCCGTGGCACCCCGAATCACCGTCTCCCCGCTTCCGGTGCGCTTTTTGGACCCCACAGGTACATAAGGCGCACCGGAAGGGGTTGGTTGGGGTCTCACGACTCCAGCAGCAGGGTCACGGGGCCGTCGTTGACCAGGGCCACGCCCATGCAGGCCCCGAAGACGCCCTTGGCGGCGCCGAGGCGCTCGCAGAAGCGGTCGTAGAGGGGCTCCGCCTCGGCGCCGGGGGCCGCGTCCATGTAGCTGGGGCGGTTGCCCTTGCGGGTGTCGCCGTAGAGGGTGAACTGGCTGACGCAGAGCACCTCGCGCTCGCCGAGCGGCTCGTTCATCCGGCCCTCGGCGTCGTCGAAGATCCGCAGCGCCCGCACCTTGCCCGCCAGCCGGTCGGCCTCCGCCTCGGTGTCTCCGCGCCTCACCCCGAGCAGGACGAGCATCCCCGGGCCGATCTGCGCCACCCGCTCGCCCTCGACGTCGACTGCGGCCTGGCTGACCCGCTGGACGAGCGCTCTCATCTCCGGCTCCCGCACATGCCGGCACCGTATCGGGAGGAGGATCCTCGAAGAAAATAAAAATGGATCTCATTTTGATTTAATCGGCGATCATGCTCGAGCCGTTCCAGCTGCCCTTCGTCCAGCGCGGCCTGCTCGAGGTGGCGATCCTCGCCGTGCCGGCCGGCCTGCTCGGCACCTGGATCGTCCTGCGCGGGCTCGCCTTCTTCTCCCACTCGGTCGGGACGGCGGCCTTCCCGGGGCTGGTGCTTGCCGACGGGCTCGGCTTCGCGGCGCCGCTGGGGGCATTCGGCGCCGCGCTTCTCTTCAGCGCCGGGACGGCGCTGCTGTCCCGGCGCGAGGACGGCGGCCGCGACGCCGCCGTCGCGATCGTCCTCGTCGGCTGCCTGGCCGCCGGGACGATCCTCGCCAGCGACGTCTTCGGCTCCGGCGCCAACGTCGAGACTCTGCTCTTCGGCAGCCTGCTCCTGGTCGACGACGGCGATATCGCGCTCGCCGCGGCCGCGGCCGGCACCACCATCCTCGCCTCGCTGCTGCTCGGCCACCGCTGGCTGGCTACAGGCTTCGACCCCGGCTCGGCCGAGGCCCTGGGAACCGGCGCCCGTGGCATCGAGATCGTGCTCCTCGGCCTGATCGCCTTCGCGATCGTCGCCGCGCTCTCGACGATCGGGGCGCTGCTGGTCGCCGCACTCTTCGTCGTGCCCGCCCTCACCGTCCGCCTCTTCCTCGAGCGAATGCGGGCCTGGCAGCTTGCGAGCATCGCACTGGTCGCCATCGAGGGAGTGATCGGGCTCTGGCTCTCGGTCAAGACCGACGCCCCGCCTGGGGCGACGATCGCGGTTGTCTCGGGTGCCGTCTTCGCCCTCGCAGCTGCGGCGAAGGCGCTGCCCCGGCCGCCGCGCAGGCCGGCTCTCGCGGCGGCCGTCCTCGCCGCCTCCGCGCTGCTCCTCGCCGGGTGCTCCGGCGCCTCCGGAGGCGACGACGAGCGCCTCGACGTGGTGGCGACGACCACCCAGGCCGGCGACTTCGTCCGCCAGGTCGGCGGCGGCGCGGTCGCGGTCGACCAGATCCTCCAGCCGAACACCGACCCCCACGAGTACGAGCCGCGCCCGAGCGACGTCGTCGCGACCGCCGAGGCCGAGCTCGTCTTCACCAGCGGCGACGGGCTCGACGAGTGGATCGGCGAGGTGGTCTCCGACAGCGGCAGCGAGGCTCGGGTCGTCGACCTGAGCGCGGCCGCTCCCGAGCGGCTGCCCGGCGAGCGGAGCGGGGAGGAGGCGTCCGCCCACGACCCCCACTGGTGGCACGACCCGCGCAACGCCGAGGCCGCTGTGCGCGAGATCGAGCGCAGCCTGGTGGCTGCAGACCCATCCCACAGGCGCGTGTTCGAGCGCCGGGCCGCGGCTTACCTCGCCAGGCTGAGGGCGCTCGACGCCGGCATCGCCCGCTGCATGGAGTCGGTCTCCGCCTCCCGCCGCAAGCTGGTCACCGATCACGACGCCTTCGGCTACTTCGCCGGGCGCTACGGCATCGACGTGGTCGGAGCGGTCATCCCCTCCCAGGCCACCCAGGCGCAGCCCTCGGCCAAGGACCTCAGCGCCCTGGCCGGCCTGATCGAACGGGAAGGCGTCGAGGCGGTCTTTCCCGAGAGCTCGCTCAGCCCGAGGGTCGCCGAGGCGATCGCCGCCCAGGCCGGCGCCACGGCCGAGTACACGCTCTACGGAGACACGCTCGGCCCGGCCGGCTCCGACGGGGCCACCTACCTGCAGATGGAGGCCGCCAACGCGGACTCGATGGTCCGCGGGTTCACCGGAGGGAGGCGCGGATGCCGGTTGAGCCCCTGATCGAAGCCGAGAGCCTCGCCGCCGGCTACGACGGCACGCCGGCGATCTCGGGCGTCACCTTCTCGCTGCGCCCCGGCCAGAGGCTCGCCCTGCTCGGCTCCAACGGCGGCGGCAAGACGACGCTTCTGCGCGCGGTGCTGGGCGAACTGCGTGTCTTCGGCGGGACCTTGCGCGTCTCCGCGGCCTGCGGCACGGTGCCGCAGACCGAGCGCTCCCGCCTCGACTATCCCGTCTCCGCCCTCGACGTGGCGACGATGGGGACGCTCGCGGCCCTGCCCTGGTGGCGCCGGCCCGGTCGGCGCGAGCGCGAGGCAGCCGCGCGGGCGCTGGAGCGGGTTGGCCTGGCGTCGCTTGCCGGGGAGACCTTCGGTCGCCTCTCCGGCGGCCAGCGTCAGCGAGCCTTGATCGCCCGCGCGCTCGTCCAGGACGCCGGGGTGCTGCTGCTCGACGAGCCGTTCTCGGGCCTCGACCGTCCCAGCGGGGAGCGGCTGGAAGCGCTGATCGGCGAGCTGACGGAAGAGGGCAGGGGGGTCGTGATCGCAACCCACGACCTCGAGCAGGCCCGCGCCTGCGACCTCGTCCTCTGCATCGCCGGTCGTCAGATCGCCTGCGGGCCCCCCGAAGAGGTGCTCGCCGACGTCGGCGTGCTGGAAGCGACCTACGGCGGGGCGATCGTCGAGCTGCCCGGCGGTGGGGGCAGGGCGATCCTGCCTCCGCACCACCATCACCACTGACGATGCTCGAGCCCCTGCAAGAACCCTTCATGCAGCGCGCACTCGCGGAGGTCGTGCTGATCGGCGTCGCCGGCGGCGCGCTCGGCTGCTGGGTCGTCTTCTACGGTCTCTCCTACGCCGCCGAGTCGCTCGCCCACTCGCTCTTCCCCGGGCTCGTCCTTGCCGCCATCGCCGGCGTCCCGCTGCTGCTCGGCGCCACCCCGGCGGCCCTCGTCGCGGCCCTGGCGATCGCGCTCGGCGCCAGGGTGGCGGGGGTGAGCCGGGAAGCGGCCGTCGCGGTGGTGGTGACGACGATGTTCGGGCTCGGCGTGCTGCTGGCACTCTCGCCGCAGTCCCCGCCGGGAGTCGAGGCGCGGCTCTTCGGCGACCCCTTCGGGGTCGCCGATGCCGACCTGGCAGCCGCGGCGGCCCTGGCGGCGCTCGTGCTCCTCTCTCTCAGGCTCCTGCACGGCAGGCTGCTCGTGGCCGGCTTCGACCGCGCCGCCGCGCGGGCGCTCGGCGTCTCCCCGGCCCTCGCCGACGCCGCGCTGCTGGCGCTGCTGGCCGCCGCGACCGTGGTTGCCGTGCAGGGGCTCGGCAACCTGCTCGTGGTCGCCGTCTTCGTCGGGCCCGCCGCCGCCGCGCGCCGGCTCACCGACCGGATGCTGCCGACGATGCTGCTTGCCACTGCCCTCGCCGTCCTCGCGGGGGTCGGCGGGCTGTACCTCTCCTACTACGCCGGTACCGCCGGCGGGGCCTCGGTGGCCGCGGCGATCGTCGCCGCCTACCTGCTCTCGCTGCCGCTGGGAGGGTGGCTTGCGGCTCGGCGCCAGGGGCCGCCCCGAGTCGAGGCTACGATCGGCTGATGGCGGCCAGAACCGACAGCGCCTGGGCCGAGCACGCTCTCCACGCTCTTCAGCAGGCCGGCTACAGGCGCGGCGGCGCGCGCACCGCTGTCGTCGAGGCCCTCGCCCGCCACGACTGCGCCGTCACCGCGCTGGAGCTCGACGACGAGCTGCGCCGCCGCCGGCCCGCGGTGGGGAGGGCCAGCGTCTACCGGGCGCTCGAGCAGCTCGAGCAGCTCGGCCTGGTGCAGCGGATGGAGGTGACGCGGGGGACGGCCGGCTACGAGCGCGTCGAGCCCGGCGGCGAACACCATCACCACGCGATCTGCCGCCGCTGCGGTCGCATGGTGCCCTTCGAGGACCCCTCGCTCGAGCGCGCGATCGAGAAGCTCTCCGGCGCGATTGACTTCGAGGTCACCGACCACGACGTCGTCCTTCGCGGCCTCTGCGAGCGCTGCACGGGTTGACGACGGCGCGGGCGGGCTTTCGATCCGGTCCGGATGATGCGAAGCTGCCGTCGATGAAGAAGTGGGGAGTCCTCGCCGTGCTGGCGACCGCGCAGTTCCTGATGGTGCTCGACCAGGCGGTGATGAACGTGGCGATCTCCCAGCTGGTCGAGGACTTCGACACCACGGTCACCACGATCCAGATGGTGATCGCGTTCTACGCGCTCGTGATGGCGGGCCTGATGCTGACCGGCGGCAAGCTGGGCGACATCTGGGGGCGGCGCCGTGCCTTCACGATCGGGCTCTGCATCTATGGCGTCGGCTCCGGGTTGACTGCAGCCTCCTGGAACGTGCCCTCGCTGATGCTCGGCTGGTCGGTCCTCGAGGGGATCGGCGCGGCGCTCGTCATCCCCGCCCTGATCGCCCTGGTCGCCGGCAACTACAAGGGAGCCGACCGGGCGATCGCCTACGGGGTCCTCGGCGGGGTCGCCGGGGCCGGCATCGCCGTCGGCCCGATCCTCGGCGGCTGGGCGACGACCGAGCTGAGCTGGCGGGTGGTCTTCGTCGGCGAGGTGGTCGTCGCCATCGGCATCCTGCTGGGCACGCGCATGATCCGCGAGCCCGAGCGCGAGGGCCCGGTGCCCAGCCTCGACTGGGTCGGCAGCGTGCTCTCCGCCGCCGGCCTGGCCCTGGTCGTCTTCGGCGTGCTGCAGGCGAGCAACTGGGGCTGGCTGGCGCCGCGCAGCTCGCCGGTCGAGCCCTTCGGCTTCTCGCTGACCCCGTTCGTGATCGGGGCCGGGGCGCTCGTGTTCGCCGCCTTCGCGGCCTGGGAGCGCCGCCGCGAACGGCTCGGCCAGGACCCCCTGGTCCACCTGCCGCTGCTGCGCATCTCGCAGCTGCGCGGCGGCGTCGCGATGTTCCTCGCCCAGAACCTGATCCTGATGGGCGTCTTCTTCACGATCCCGCTCTTCCTCCAGATCGTCCAGGGCCTCGACGCGCTCGAAACGGGGGTGCGGATGCTGCCCGCCTCGGCCGGGCTCTTCCTCGCCTCGATCGTCGGCTCGGCGCTGGCGAAGCGGTTTGCGCCGAAACCGCTGGTCCGCACGGGCCTGCTGACCGTCCTCGTCGCGACCCTGATGCTTCTCGGGACGATCGAGCCCGAGCTCGACAACTCCTCGTTCCTGATCGCGATGGGCGTGCTCGGCATCGGCATGGGCCTGATCGTCTCCCAGCTCGGCAACGTCGTCCAGTCCGCTGTCGGGGATGACGATCGAAGCGAGGCCGGCGGCCTGCAGAGCACGGCCCAGCAGCTCGGCTCCTCGCTGGGCACCGCGCTGCTCGGCGCGATCGTGATCACCGGCCTGATCGCCGCCTTCACCTCGAACGTCGCCGAGGACGCGCGAATCTCCGGCGACGTCAGCGACCAGCTCGAGGTGCGGCTGAGCGCGGGGGGGAGCTTCGTCTCCTCCGACGAGGTCCGTGCCGGCGCGGACGCGGCCGGGCTCGACGCCGCGACGACCGACGCCCTGGTCGAAAACTACGAGGACGCCCAGATCAGGGCGCTGAAGACCGCCTTCCTCTTCGCCGCCTTCCTCACCGTCTGCTCCTTCTGGTCCACGCGGCGCCTGCCCGACCGCCGTTTCGACGAGCTGGGGGCCGGGCCCGATCCGCCGCGGCTCGACCCCGAGCCCACGCCCGCCTGATGTCCGATCCTCTGCGGACCCCGAGGTCCCCGGCCGAGCGGGCGGCCATCGGCAAGGCCGCTCGCGGCGACTCGCCGCGCTCGAGTCACGGCGAGTGGGCGCCGGCCGCCGGCCGGCCCGACCCGGTCGAGCTGCTCGAGAGTCAGGCCACCTCGCGGGTCGGTCAGCTCGTGCCGCTCCGCTACGGGCGCATGCTCGCCTCGCCCTTCGCCTTCTACCGCGGCGCCGCGGCCGTGATGGCCGCGGACCTGGCCGGCACGCCGCGCAGCGGCTTCGACGTGCAGCTCTGCGGCGACGCCCACCTCTCCAATTTCGGCGCCTACGCCTCGCCCGACCGCGAGCTCGTCTTCGACGTCAACGACTTCGACGAGACCCTGCCGGGGCCCTGGGAGTGGGACGCGATGCGCCTCGCCGCGAGCTTCGCCGTCGCCGGTCGCGAAGGCGGGTTCAAGCGGCGCGAGCGCCAGGCGATCGTCGCCGCCGGGATGGCCGAGTACAGGGAGGCGATGCGGCGGCTGGCCGCGCTCGGCAACCTCGAGGTCTGGTACACGAAGATGGACGTGCCGGCGATCGCCGAGCGCTGGGGCGCCGCGGCCGGCGAGAAGGAGGTCGCGGCCTTCCGGCGCAACCTGGCGAAGACCCAGGCGAAGGACAGGATGCGCGCCCTCTCCAAGCTCACCCGCGAAGTCGACGGCAGGCTGCGCATCGTCAGCGAACCGCCCCTGATCGTGCCGATCGACGAGCTGGCTGAAGAGACCGGAGCGGACGTCGAAGCGCGGGTGCTCGAGGCCCTCGCCGACTACCGCGCCACGCTATCCGAGGATCGCCGCGCGCTCCTCGACAGCTACCGCTTCGTCGACGCCGCGCTCAAGGTGGTCGGGGTCGGCAGCGTCGGCACCCGCGCCTGGGTCGTGCTGATGCTGGGACGCGACGACGGCGACCCCCTCTTCCTCCAGGTGAAGGAAGCCCAGCGCTCGGTGCTCGAGCCCTATGCGACACCGAGCGCTTTCGAGAACCAGGGCGAGCGCGTCGTCCAGGGCCAGCGCCTGGTCCAGGCTGCCAGCGACATCATGCTCGGCTGGGTCAAGACCACCGGCATCGACGGCCAGCGGCGCGACTTCTACGTGCGCCAGCTCTGGGACATGAAGGGCTCGGTGAAGGTCGAGCGCATGGACCCCGGCGCCCTCACCGCCTACGCCCAGATCTGCGGCACGACCCTGGCCCACGCCCACGCCCGCAGCGGCGACCGCATCGCGATCGCCGCCTACCTGGGCAAGAGCGACACCTTCGAGAAGGCGATGGCGGCCTTCGCCGAGACCTACGCCGACCAGAACGAACGCGACTACGCCGCCCTGCATTCGGCCGCCGAGGACGGGCGAATCCAGGCAATGACACCCTCCGGCTAGCTGTTCGCCCTGTTCGTCCGGGGTCTTGCCGGTTGCTTTGAACAAAATTTTGAGTCCGCGCTACTCTCGACATACGGCCAATCGGTAAAGCCCGCCTTCGGGCAGCCTCCTGGCCGAGAGGGAGGACAACATCGATCCACGTGTTCCCCGGCGCCCGCGCTCTGCGCACCTCGAAGCCGATCAGTCCGCTTCGGAACTGGACCAAACCTCCGCCGACTCTGACCAGACGGCCTCCGACACCGACCAGAGCTTGGCCGACCGCGACCAGGCCGCCTCTGAAGCCGACCAGCGCCTATCCGACCGCGACCAGGCCGCCTCCGACCGTGAGCGGGAGGCTGATGAGTCTCCCGACCCGACTAGCCTGCGAGCTCACGAGAAGGCCCAGGTCAGTCGAGGGGAGGGGACGATGGCCCGGATGGCGACCACCGCGGTTCGCGCCCAGGTCGGCTCCGAGCGCGACGAGCAGGCGCGGCACCGCGACGACGTAGCCTCCCGTCGCGACGAGGTCGCCGCCGCCCGCGATCGTGAAGCCGAGGAAGTGGACGGGGCCGCCGAGGAGATGGCCGGCGAATTCGGCAAGGACAGCCCCGCGGCCAAGGTGGCCGCTGTCGCAAGGGCTACCGCCGCCGCTGCCAGGGCAAGCGCCGCCAGGGACCGCGAACGCGCCGCTCGTGACCGCCAACTCGCGGCGCGCGACCGCGAGTTGCTGATCGGTGAGCTGCAGAGCGCCCACATCGACAAGTCGACCGGCGCATATGGGCGACGGACCGGGAAGGTGCTCCTGCGTCACGAGATCGAGCGCGCCCAAGGGGCAGAAGTGACGCTGACCCTCGGAGTCGTCTGCGTCGACGGGATCGCGCATGTCGACGGTCGTGACGACGATCCCGCCAACGCCGGCCTTGCCCACTTCTTCCTAGCGCTCCAGGCTGCGCTCCGCCACTACGACCCGATCGTCCGCTGGACCGCGAACGAGTTCGTCTGCACCGTTGCCGGGATCACCGCAGAGGAAGCCGGCCGATGGATCGACGGCGCGTGCTCCGGCGTCGCCGAGCGCCACCCCGGCGCATCGGCCAGTGTTGGCCTGGCGGCCGTGGAGGACGGCGACACCCTCGACAGCCTGGTCGAACGAGCTAGGCGTATGGGAGCCTGACGAAATTCCCGCTATTCGAAGGGCACCCAGCTGCCGCAGCCGTAGGGCCAGGAGTTGGGGAGCAGCGGAGCGCCGTTGCCGTCAGTGGCCTGCGAGGTGGCGGCCAGGGCCGCTGCGTCGACACGCCGGATCCCCGCCCGGACCGCCTTGGCCTGGGGGGTGGGCGCGGACGCCCTGGCGCGCCCGGATCCGGTGAAGGGACGATCTGCGGCCTGAGCCAGCCGGACCACCGAGCTCGGTCCTCCGTACGCCCTCAGGGTTCGCTCGAGCGAGTAGATCGGCACGTGGCGAGCGCCGAGTGTCGCGGCCAGGCGGACGTCGCGAACGAGGTGCGAGAAGCGCCGGTAGGGGCCGCGGCCGGAGCTGCCGAGGCTGACCTGGCCCGCGTCGCCGAACTCGCGCCGGGACGAGTGAAAGTAGGACGAGACGATGCCGGATCCGGGGTCGCGCCCCAGGTAATAGGAGAAGACGCTGCGGTAGGCCTGGAAGAAGAGCGCGTGCCAGCCGGCGTTCGGCACGACGAACCCGGCCGCGTCCTGGAGCGCCAGGCGGCCGTCTTCGATGTCGTCGAGAGCCAGCGGCGCCGGTGCGGCCGCGAGGCGGACGCGGTGGCTCCTGGCCCAGCGCGCGATGCGGGCGTATTCCCGCCAGGCCGCGCACTGGCCGGCGGGGTCGATCGTGTGCTGAAAGAGCGACGGCAGCTCGGCGCCGGTGCCCGCTCCCAGCAGCGCCGCCGACGTCTCGAAGGGCGTGTTGAGCTGTGGCTCCGGGTCGAGGACGACACCGCGCAGCCGGACGTGCTTCGCCCGTGCCCAGTGGACGAGCTCCTTGACGGCGTCGAAGTGCTCGGCGGCCGCCCCGTCCCACGACCAGTAACCCGAGGCGAAGGGGACCAGGATCCATCCCCAGACCGGCACGCCGAGCCGGTTGGCCTTGCGGACGATCGCCAGCCCGTCCTTGCGATGGGGCATGCCCGGGGGCACCGGACCGAAGTCGCGCCGGTAGCGGAGGTTGAAGTAGAGGGGGATCCGGTTCTCGCGCAGGACGCTCCACAGATGGGGGGTGTAGAAACTGGTGTCGCGCCGGTTCCAGTAGGTGTGAGGTTCGTCCCAGTTCGTGCCGGGAACGGCCTCGCCGGCCCAGAAGCCGATCGAGGTCTTCGCCTGTGACGCGGCCGGTTGCGAGGAGAGCATGGTCAGGGCGGCCAGGGTCGCGAGGAGGACCGCACGTCGTGCGACGCCCTCGATGACGAGGGTTGCGTTGCGCGGCAGCCAGATCTCCATCGCCCCAGCGTATTCGGGAACAGGAGAGCCTGCGAGGGTGTCGAGGTCGAGGACGCGACTTATGTCCCGGCGCATGTGCATATGAGTTACCGCAAAGTCCTTTGTTATGCTGAGACCCCTTTGAGCAATCGTTGTGACATCGGATCGATTCCGATCCCGGGACGTGTCTTTGCCTGACCCGTCTTTCCCTTCCGCCAGTGTCCTTCGTGGAGAGGGGTAAACCGGGCCCTATACGGCGAGCTGTCGTCTCATGACCCGGTCCAAGAGCAGTCCGGAAAAATCACCGCAAGCGATTCGGGCCGATCTTGCCGCTCGGCTGCGTTCCCGCAGGGTCGAGATCGAAAACGCAGTCTTCAATCGAATTCAGAGCCTGTCCGACCCTGTCAGGGATGCGGACCCCACCTATATCGTTGGTCTTCAACGCACCGTCACGGAGGCGTTGAGCTACGGGCTGGAAGGTATCGAGAAGGGCCGGGGGTCACCTTTGCCAATACCACCCGAGACTGCTCGACAGGCTCGCCGGGCAGCCCAGGAAGGAGTTAGGCTGGACACCGTTCTTCGGCGCTACGCAGCCGGGAACAGGACGCTGGAGGAGTTCGCCATCTCAGAGGCGGATGACATACCAAGCCGACTGCTCTGTCAAATACTGAGCGACCAGGGCCCACACTTTGACCTGATGATGGAGTCGGTTGCCGCCGAATATAGAGATGAGCATGAACAGGCGGGGCGCTCATCCGCCCAGAGGGAAGGGGACCGCGTCATTCAGCTGCTCGAGGGCGAAATTGCCGTGCCGCCTATCGACCTCGACTATGACTTCGATGTCTGGCACGTCGGCATGATCCTCATTGGTTACGGGGGTGAAAAGACTGTCCGCACGCTGGCACGGAGAGCCGGGTGCCGATCGTTGATCGTAGAGCGTGATAGTGACACGGTTTGGGCATGGCTCGCCAGCACTCGGACCTTCGACGTCGTGGAACTGGCCCGTCTCTTGGATGAGGGTACGCCGGGAGGGACGTCGGTGGCAATCGGCGATCCGCGAAGGGGCCTGAAGGGGTGGCACCAGACCTTTCGTGAAGCGCAAGCAGCTCTTCAGATCACGCTCTATCGGCCCCAGCCGCTGACGAAGTGCCGTGATGTCATCTTGGAATCGGCGGTGCTTCGCGATCCGTACCTGGCTTCATCGCTGATCGAAACGTATCTTGCCCCCCTTGACGAGGGACGCAACGACAGAGGCGACGTTCTTCGAAAGACCTTGAGAGCCTATTTCGGTGCAAATCGAAACATCGTCAGCGCGGCCTCGGCGCTCAACGTAGCTCGCCAAACCGTTGAACGTCACCTTCGAAGAATCGAAGAGAGACTCGGTCAGCCTATCGACATATGCAATGCTCAACTGCAGGTCGCGCTTAGCCTGGAGGAGTTGGTGACTCCCCCTGACAAAACGCCGTGGTCAAAGGGCAATGTTGGAAGGTCCGCGTAAACCTCTGTGTTTATGCGGCACCCTGCTTCACCACACCCCGAGGAATGAATCACATAGCAACACTATGAAGCGCTTGAATAGTGCAAAATGTCTGAATGGCTGCAGGGGTCGTGGTGAAAGAGGCGGATCCCCCGGCGCGTGAGCGCCCGGCCAGCGCGCGGCATGCCGGGGTGACTTCGCCTGTGGCTTGGACGCCCGCCAAAGACATCGACGTCCACGAATGGATTCACGCGGGGAGGCGTCTTGGTGCGATGACCCGCTGCAGCCAGTGGTGGCTTGGAGACTGGATTCGCTACGGGACGAAGCGCTGGGGGGAAAAGTACAAGGAGGTATCCCAGATCACCGGCTACGACATACAGAGCCTGAGGAATTTCTCCTACGTAGCGGGAAGGGTCGAAGCATCCCGACGTCGGGATGGTCTGACGTGGAGTCATCACGCTGAGGTCGGTGCCCTTCAGCCCGCCGATCAAGACCGGTGGCTTGACCTCGCCGAATCGGAGAAAATGTCAGTATCTGACTTGCGAACCGAGCTTCGCGCTGCTCGCCGAAATGACAGTAAGGGCGATCCCGGCGGATCCCCGGCACCGTCAGGCACGAACGATGCAGCCACCGAGATGGTGGTGTGCCCGGAGTGCCGGCACGAATTCGAGGCAATCCGGGCAGCCGAGTGAGCCGGTCATTGCAATGGCTGTTGCTGGGACTGCTTCTGCTGTTGCTGGGCCTGTGGCGCTATGGCGTTGCCGCGCATAGGCCACCTGCGACAGGGGACGAGTCCCTCTCCGTCTACAAGGACCCCGACGACGGCACGATTCGGATGTTCTGCTGATCTCAGATGAGGCTCTCGTCCCGGGCTGAGCGCGTCAGCTCGTGGACCTCCGGGAGCACCTCGGACGCTCTATCTCGATCGATAGCGCCGGTCCCGAGGCAGAACGTCCATGCGCTCGTCACCCAGTTGATGAAGTCCTGGCGGGTCCGCGTGTGCTTGTTGCGGTTCAGCATGACCCACACGTATCGGGCGTAGGCGTTGTGGCACTTGGAGCAGTCGCTATCCTCCCCGACCGGACACCGCCGAACGGACTTGAGGTCCGGCATGATCGCGCGATGGTGTGGGTAGTACGGCTGGCCGTTGAAGAGCCGTTCCTTGTTTCGCCGGCGCCACTCCTCGGAGCCGTGCCACTCATCGAGCTCCGGGTTGTACCCGGAGCTGATCATGGGACACGTGTCGTAGCCCCAGGTCAGATCGAGCATCTCCCGCCCGGCGGCGACCTCCGCCATGTATGCGGTGGTCACGATCTGTGCAGGGTGCTGGTCGATCATCCGGTAGATCTCCCGAAGCGCTTGGCCGTATCCCTTCGTCTGGTCGAACTTCCCGCCCCGGCCGGCCCAGTCCTCGTAGAAGTTGAAGGCAACGAGGTTTCCGTTCTCGACGATCTCGCCGACGGCGCTCTCGATGCCGTCGGCGTTTGCGTTGCTGACGGTGAAATAAAAGGTGACGCGCGGGTCGTCCTTGTAGTGCCTGAGCGCCCTGGCGAAGACGTCGATCTTGCCCGCACCGCGAAGCTCCCGGTCGATCTCGTGGTCGCCCCAGACCGACACGGCGATCCCCATGCCCTCGAATCCCTCTCGAGGGATCCTGCGCAGGCCGTTCGTCACCGTGGTGCAGCGGAAGTTTTCGTGGAGGATTTTGAGGCGCTCCAGCTGAAGGCTCGGCTCGCCTCCGATCACCGTTATGAAGTTCGTCCCCCGTGCCCGCTCGCCCCGGACGAACTCGAGGAAGACGGCCTCGTCCTTGGGCGCCTTCGAGTTGTCCAGCTGCTCGGAGAAGAAGTAGCAGCCGTCGCATCTCAGCTGGCACACATGCGTCAGGTCGAGGGTGATGGGAACGAACGACCCGGCGCTCATGGCTTCTTCGTGCAGGCGCGCGATAAGGGGGTCCTCCAGGTATTCGCTGA
>DASUIY010000378.1:0-5423 GCA_036279555.1 Solirubrobacterales bacterium
CGGTTCCGATCTCGGTTGCATGCCGTTCGATCACTGCCTTCTCTTCCCAGATTCGGCCTGCCGTGCCCTTCACCGTTGCATCGCCCCTGAGGGGGTAAAGCAGCACCTGTGCATGGGCGACCTCGATCACGAAGCGAGCCGTATTTCTTGGCTCGTATGGACGATGATCCTCCGCGTTGAAGATGTCGGGGTAGGTTCCCTTCCGGACTGGAGGGTGGACTAGATCGTTTCGTGCCTTGAACAAGGAGGCGAGGGACTGCCCCGGCTCTCGGTCGTAGGAGATCGGCGATTCCAGGCCGGCGAGCATTGGACCCATGACGAGCTTGTCGGTGGTCGGAAGACGATCAGCCGCTTCCAGGCTGCGCCCGGATAGATGGGAAGCGAGGAACTCATTTGCGTATCCCTCTGCGGCGAGGGCAGCGAACAGCACGGTTGCTCGGAGATGCCGTAGCCGACTGAACACCGCGTCGCCGCGTTGTTGGATTGGCCCAAGTATCGAATCCCCCGAATACCAGGGCGGCAACTCCCGATAGAGCACCTCGGCGCTGCCTGCGCTGCGGAACTCATCAAGGGCATGCAGCAAATACGTATCGGCAAGTGACGATACGGATTCCGGTCCTTGCAGGAACTGCTTCGGCTCTTCGGACTTCATCGCCAGGCAATTTTGCAAGCGGGGCGGACCCCCTTGAGCCCAGCGCGAGGTAGATCTATATAGACGGCAGAACACTGGGAGGCAGCCCCCAGAAAGACCCCGGCAGGAGGAATCAATAGGGGGTCCACGGCCGCGAGCGCAACCAAAACGCAACCAGACCGGCCGATTGACTACCTGGAGGCTCCGGGCTTAGAACGAGAAATCCCCGCCGTAGCGGGGATTCCCGAGAGAGCCGACGCCCGGATTTGAACCGGGGACCCCTTCATTACGAGTGAAGTGCTCTACCAGCTGAGCTACGTCGGCGGGTGGGGACATTGTAGGAGCGAGGCGGTGGTGGGGAAGGGTGGCGGACCGGATTGCCCGCCGCCCCTCCTTCGTTCCTGCCTAAGCGCGCGCCCGGCTCGATCTCCGCGCGTCGGCGCAGACCGGGCAGTCGGGCTCGGGGACGACCGGCTCGCGTTCCACTGCCATCGTCCGCAGGTCATAGATGTGGCCGGCGCCGAGCGTGGAGGGACGGGCGAGGCCGGTCAGGTGGTGCATCACGTCGAGGCCGACCTGGCCGCCGATCAGGCCGCACGCCGGCCCCAGCGTCGCTGCGGGGGAGGTGTGGCCCCGCTGCTGCTCCATCGCCACGTCGAAGAGCGGGTAGGTGCGCCTGTAGCCGGCCTCCTGGCAGGCGAAGCAGCCGGTCACCCCCGGCACGTACAGCGGCCCGACCCGGGCGACCGGCGGGAAGTGGCTCATCGCGATGAAGGGGACGCCGGTCGCGAAGCAGGCCGAGTTGATCCAGTGCTCGATGTCGTGGGCGGGCCAGTCGCAGGCGTCGATCACCATGTCGTAGCCGGCGACAGTCTCGGCGACCGCCGCTTCGCTGTCGAGCTTCTGCACCCGCGCCTCGATCTTGATCGAGGAGTTGAACCCGCTCAGGCGCTCGGCCGCGGCCTCGGCCTTGAAGCGGCCGATGTCGGCCTCGCTGTAGAGGACCTGGCGGTTGAGATTGCTCAGCTCGATCCGGTCGAAGTCGAGCAGCAGCATCTCCCCGATCCCGCAACAGGCCAGGTTCAGCGCCGACCATCCACCGAGGCCGCCGACGCCCAGGACGGCGACCTTCGCGGTTTCGAGCCTTTCCTGGCACTCGGATGCGGTCGGGCCGGTCGAGATGTCGCTGAAGTAGCGGAGCTGGCGGTCGAAGCGCTCGAAGACCTTCTCGGCGATCCTCTCGTCGTCCGTGGCGTCCTCGACGACACCCAGCTCCTCGAACTGGGCGAGCAGGTCGCAGACCTCGTCCTCGCCGAACTCCTCGATCAGCTGCTCGCGGGTGCGGGTGCCGTCGAGCGCATCGAGGAGCATCCTGCCGGCTTTGCCGGGCCTCTCGATGTGGACGTCGGCGCCGGCACTGGGCCGCAGCAGGTAGAGGTCTCCGTTGGGCGCATCCAGTTTCTGAGTCGTGCGCTTGATTCGCGGTCGGTCCATCGCGGGTCCTCCTTGTGGCTTGCACCGCTTGAGACCGAACAAATGCTCAAATTCGTTTCAATTAATTCACGATACTTAGGGAGCACAGCGCACGAGCGCGGGCAAGGACGGCGTCCAGCATCGGCTCGGTGAGACGGCCGGTGAAGGTGTTCTGCTGGCTCGGGTGGTAGCAGCCGAGCAGCGTCCAGCGCCCCACCGAGACCTCGGCGCCGTGGCCGAAGCGGGGCTTTGGCCGCGGTGCCTCGCCGACGAGCGCCCGGATCGCCCGCAGGGCGCCGTCCCAGCCGAAGCCGCCGAGGGCGACGATCGTGCGGCAGCGCTCGAGCAGCGCCAGCTCCCGCTCGAGGTAGGGAAGGCAGTTGTCGCGCTCCGCCGGCGTCGGCCGGTTGGCCGGCGGGGCGCAGCGGACGACCGCGGTGACGTAGGCGTCGCGCAGCCGCAGGCCGTCGTCGCTGCGCTCGGAGCTCGCCTGGTTGGCGAAGCCCGCCCGGTGCAGCGCCGCGTAGAGCCAGTCCCCGGAGCGGTCTCCGGTGAACATGCGCCCGGTGCGGTTGGCGCCGTGAGCGGCAGGGGCGAGGCCGACCAGGGCCAAGCGCGCCCCCGGGTCGCCGAAGCCGCTGAGCGGCTTGCCCCAGTACTCCTCGCCGCGGAAGCGGGCGGGCGGGTCGGCAGCCCGCTCCTCGCGCCATGCGACCAGGCGTGGGCAGCGGCGGCAGGTGTGGATCTCGGCGGCCAGTGCCTCGAGGTCGCCGTCGCCGCAGTGACTTTGGCTCGGTGGTGCGGGCATCGCAGCCGGAAACTGAATCATGCCCTCGGAGGCTGAGTCGGAGGGGCCCGATCCCGTCAGCCTGAGATCGGGCCCACCCAACGTTTTCTAACGGCCCTTGATAGTCGAGAGCACAGGAACGACATCCTCTCGTTTTCCGATCTTCACCCTGCCTCACCCCCTTCGCAATCGTCAGCACTTGCGGTGGGGAGTCGCGACTCCCGAATTCGCCCTTTAGACCTATCGATTACTGGAATTAGTTCCAGTAATCACTGGATAAGTCGCAAAAAGGGTGAGCCGGTTTGCAAATTTGGCTTTGCGTCTAATAGGATGGAGTGCTAGAGGGCCACGAAAACGAATCGGAGGAGTCGCTTTGGCCGTAAAGAGCAAGACCAAGTCAGCAAAAAAGGGCAAGAAGACCAGCGGCGTCGATCAAAAACTGGTCAAGGCCCTGGCCCACCCGCTCAGGGTTGAGATCCTGATGATTCTCAACGAGCGGATGGCGAGCCCCAACGAACTCTCGAAGGAGCTAGAAGAGGGTCTCAGCCAGGTCAGCTACCACGTCAAAGTCCTCAAGGACTTCGATTGCATCGAGATGGTCAAGACCGAGCCGCGTCGCGGAGCGGTCGAGCACTATTACAGGGCTACTTCTCGAGCCTTCCTCGCTGACCGCGACTGGAAGCACCTGCCGGACTCGATCAAACCTGGGGTGAGCGCCTCCGTCTTCGAGAGCATGGTCGATGACGTGGTCGGTTCGATGCAGACGGGAATGTTCAACAAGCGCGACGATGTGCACATGAGTTGGACACCCGGTGTCGTCGATGAGCAGGGCTGGGATGAATCGACGGATCTCATTAACGAAACACTCGAGAAAATCATGAAGATCCACAGCGGGAGCGCCAAGCGCCTGGCCAGGTCCGGCGAGGAAGGTGTTCCTGCCACCGTTGTGCTGATGAACTTCGAGGGCGCTCCAACTGGAGCGAAGTCTGGGCGGGCGACCAAAAAGCAGTCCAAAGCGAAGAAAGCTTCCAAGAAGGCTTAGCGACTCCAGCAACGCAGTACGAGTGCATAAGCTTCGCGCCCTCGATGGGCACGGAGCCGATGGGAACAGAAGTCAGCAGAGGGCGACGCGGCGTTTCATGCCGCGTCGCCCTCTTTTTTGCCGCAACGGTGCTGGTTCTCGCCGTCGCCGGTTGCGGGAAGAGCGGACAGGGCGCCAAGACCGACCCGGAGAAGGCCGCCGACGTGGCGATCCTCAACGGGCTCCTCACGCAGGAGCTGATCCTCGTCGACGCCTACGGGCGCGGTCTCGACCGGCTGCAGGGCCCGGTGCTGGACGCCGCCGCTGAGTTCCGCGGCCAGAGCCAGGCTCACGCCAATGCCCTGACCAAGGCGATCCGGGGCCTGGGCGGCGAAACCGAAGCCGAAGCGGTCGAGGCCGAGCTCCGGGGGCCGCGGTCGCGGGAGGAGGCGCTGAGGCGCGACTACGAAGAGGAGAACAGGGCACTGGCCTTAGCGCTCGAGGCGGCACCGCGCCTGCAGTTCGATGCGCCCCGGACGCTTGCCGCGGTGCTCGCGGCAAACCACGCGCAGCACCTGGCCGTCCTGCGGCAGGGCCTGGGCGCGACCCCAGCCGCCTCGGTCCCCGAGCCGTTCGAGACCGGCGAGGAGCCACCCCCCGCAAAACCCGCCGACGGGCCTGAAACGGCCAAATAGTGACCGCTTCAGGCCCGTCGGCGGGCCAAATCGGGATGATGCGGCTGTGACCGCGCCTCTCTACGCGATCGGCCGCTTTTGCGCCCGCCATCACTGGGCGACGATCGCCGTCTGGATCGCGCTCGCGGTCGGCTTGGTCGTCGCCGGCCAGGCGGGAGAAAGCAAGACCAATGACAATCTCACGCTCCCCGGCACCGGTTCGACCAGGGCCACCGAACTGCTCGAAGACAAGCTGCCCGAACAGGCCTTTGGCAGCAACCCGCTCGTCTTCCAGGCGAAGGCCGGCACCTCCCTGACCCAGCCCAAGTACGCGCAGGCCATCGAAGAATCGGTGCAGCGGCTGCGCGCCCTGCACGACGTCAACTCGGCGGTCAGCCCACTCAGCCCCGAGGGCACCGAGTTGATCAGCGAGGACCGCTCGGTCGCCTACGTGCCCGTGATCCTCTCGCGCGGGCCCAGCGAACTGACCGAGCCGCAGGCCCAGGCGGTCCTCTCCGCCGGCGAGCCGGCGAAAGCCGCCGGGCTCAAGGTCGCCGTTGGCGCCTACGTCGGCCAGCAGCTCTCCAAGCCCGACACCGGCGCCAGCGACGCGATCGGGATCGCGGCGGCGATCGTCATCCTCCTCTTCGCCTTCGGCACGGCGACCGCGATGGTCCTGCCGATCTCCACCGCGATCCTCGGCCTCGCCTGCTCGCTCTCGATCATCAAGCTGCTCGAGCAGGTGGTCCAGGTGCCGAGCGTCGCCTCGACCCTGGCGACGATGATCGGCCTCGGCGTCGGCATCGACTACGCGCTCTTCATCGTCACCCGCCACAA
>DASUIY010000379.1:0-9300 GCA_036279555.1 Solirubrobacterales bacterium
TTTGCTCGCGCGTGCGGATCAGTGGATCGGTCGCAAACGTGCGATCGGGCAGCGCCGGCCGGTTGATCAGCGAGACGACGAACGCTACCTCGGGCAGCGTCAGCTCCTTCGCCGGCTTGCCGAAATACGTTTGCGCCGCGGCCTCGGCGCCGACCGCGGTCTCGCCTTCGACGGTCCCGTAGGGAGCGGTGTTCAGGTAGGAGGTGAGGATCTCCTCCTTCGAATGCTCCTGCTCCTGTTCGTAGGCGAGGTGCGCTTCGATCAGCTTTCGTTCGATCGTCTCTTCGGGGTTCTGGATGTAGAGGTTGCGGACCAGCTGCTGGGTGATCGTCGAGGCCCCCTGCACGGCCTTGCCCCCGGCCATCAGGTTCTTCCAGGCGGCGCGAACGATCGCCGGCGGGTCGATCGCGCCGTGCTCGAAGAAGTTCTTGTCCTCGATCGCCACCGTCGCGTCCTTGAGCGTCTGCGGCAGCGCCCGCGAAGGGACGGGCTGGCGGATGTTTTCGGACTGGATGAAGCCGATCAGGGTGCCGTCGGCGGCGTAGATCGCCGAGGAGCGTCCCTTCTGCACTGGCTTGAGGCTGGAAAGCGGCGGCGCCGACTCGTAGACGTCGATCGCCCAGCTCGCGGCAACTCCGCCCGCAATTGCGCCTGCGGCGGCGAGGATCCCCAGGAGGACCAGCAACTTCTTCTTCCAGCTAGAGGTGTGCGACCGTCGCTGCCGTCGCGTCCGGCGGGCCATTCGGCTGCAAATTGTAGGGAGGGCGATAGCCTTGGACTCGATGACGGCCTTCCTGCACACGTGCTACCGGATCGGCGACATCGACCGCTCGGTCGAGTTCTACGAGAAGATCGGATTCCGAGAGGTCGCCCGGATGCCGATCGGCGAGGAGGCGATCAACGTCTTTCTCGCCCTCCCCGGCGAAAACCCCTGCCTCGAGCTGACCTACAACCACGGTGTCGACTCCTACGACCTCGGCACCGGCTACAACCACATCGCCCTCACCGTCGACGACCTCGACGCCACCCTCGAGGACCTGGCCGCCAAGGGCATCGAGCCCGAAAAGCCCCCCTACCGCCCGGGTGGCCGCACCGAGGGCCACTTCATCTGCTTCCTCCGCGACCCCGACGGCTACCGCATCGAGCTGATCGGGGCCTAGGCGATCCAGCTGTACCGGAAATCGACCTTCGGAGTACTGGAGGCGTGACCGGAAGAGCGTCCCGTTGGGTCGAGGCCCTGAGACGAGTTGGCAAATGGGCGGCGCTTGGGGCATTCGGAGCCGTGGGCCTGTACCTCCTCTTCATGATGGTTGTCCTCCTCGGCGGAGTTCTTGGCCTCTGGCCCGTGACCTTCAGCACTCGCTGAGTTGACCGCGAGTCGACGGCGCTAGACACGCATCACGCGGCGCACGAGCGCGTCGAAGGCGCGGTCGGGGAGGACGCGGCGCGCGATGGCCTGGCCGCGGGCGTCGGCGCCGACGAGATAGCGCGTGCGAGGGCGGCGGGCGGTGAGGGCGTGGGAGATCGGCTTCGCGACCTTCTCGGGAGGGATGCCGCGCTCGGCGGTTCGCCTCACCGCGGCGCGGAAGCGTTCGATCGTCTTGCCGTAGAGCTCCTCCTGGGAGTCGTGGGCGCGAACGGAGACCTCGTCCGCGATGCGCTCGCCGCGCTCCCAGATCGGCGTGTCGATCGAGCCCGGCTCGATCACTGCGACGCCGATCTTCCACGGCCGCAGCTCCTGGCGCAGGCAGTCGGCGACCGCCTCGATCCCGTACTTGGAGGCGTGGTAGGGCGCGCCGAAGGGCAGCGCCATGCGCCCGCCGATCGAGCTGACGAAGACGACCCTCCCGGCGGCGAGGCGGATCAGCGGCAGGAACGCCTGCGTGACCGCGACCTGCGCGGTCAGGTTGACCTCGATCTGGCGGCGAAAGTCGTCGACAGGAATCGTCTCCAGCGGGCTGAGCACGGCGATCCCGGCGTTGTTGACGAGGCCGTCGAGCCCAGCCTCCCCCACCTCCGCGGCCACCCGCTCAGCTGCGGCGGCAATCTGGACAGCGTCAGTCACGTCGAGCATCACCGGCACCAGCCGCTCCGAGCCCGCCTCCCCCAGCGCCGCGGCGTCCTTCTCGCGGCGCACGGCAGCGAAGACCCGCCACCCCTCCGCGTCCATCCGCAGCGCGCTCGCCCGGCCGATTCCCGTCGACGCGCCCGTGACGAGAACCGACTTCATCAGCCGCGGCTAGCCCGGTGGCCCTCGAGCTCGGCCACCATCAGCTTGGTGTGGAGGGCGGCGATCAGGTCCTGCAGGGGCTGGGCGCCGGCTTCGAGCATTTCGACCACGCGCTCGGGCGGGACCTCGCCGGCCAGGCGCTCCATGACGACCTCTACCTCCTGGCGGACCAGGTCTTCGAGCGCGGTCTTGTAGCGCAGGGTGTCGTAGACGGTGAAGCCGATCTCCTCGTCGTAGCCGCCGGCGCGGAAGCGGCTGATCGCCTCGATGATCTTGATGTCGGAAGGCGAGTAGCCGCGGCTGTTGGGGCTGAGTATCTCCAGCTCCTCGAGCCGGTCGAGGACGTCCTTGGGGACCCCGTAGCGCTCGCGCACCTCGGTGGCGCTGGTCCGGGTGCGCTCGCCGGCCAGGGCGCGGTCGAGGATGCGGTCCTCCAGCTCGACCAGGGCGCGAGCCCGCTCGGGGTCCTCGTCGAGCACCGACTTGATCGCCTTCAGCGGCATGAAGCGCTCCTCCTGCAGCTGCTTGATCAGCCGGATACGGTCGACGAACTCCGGCGGGTAGTAGGCCATGTTGCGGCTGGTCTTGACCGGCTCGGGCAGCAGCCCCTCGCGCAGGTAGTGCTTGATCGTCGGCGCCGGCACGCCGGAGGCCTCGGCCAGCTCCCCCATTCGCAGCAGAGACTTCTCCGTATGGGCAGCCACTAGACCGCCCCCAGGGCGCGAAAACCAAGCAGGTCGGGGGATGCAGGGAGGGCGACGAGGGGAGCGCACTCCAGTGCGTGACCCGAGGAGACCGACCGAAGACCCCGAGATGCGCCGGTTTGCAGCGTCCTGGGGGTCATGCCCGGAAGGTGGTGGCAGCGTCGGCGCTGGGGCCGGCAGCGGCTCCCGACTCCTTCATCGAGGCGATCTCCTCGGCCGAGTAGCCAGCCTCCGCCAGCACCTCCTCGGTGTGCTCGCCGAAGGCGGGGGCCGGGCGGGTCGGGTCGGCCGGCGTGCGGCCCATCTTCACCGGGGCGCCGAGCTGGCGGATCGGGCCCAGCTCGGGCTGGTCCAGCTCGACCACCATCTCGCGCCCGCGCACCAGCTCGGAGTCGAGTGCCTCGTCGATCTCGAGGACCGGCTCTATGCAGCAGTCGTGTTCATCGTTGAAGGCCTTCCATTCCGCCCGCGTGCGCGAGCGGAAGACCTCGGCGACCTTCTGCCAGTCCTCGGAGCCGGGCGCGGCGAACTGGGCCTCGACCAGGTCGGGCCGCTCCACGCCGTTGCAGAAGGAGGCCCAGAACTTCGGCTCCAGGGCGCCACAGGTAACCCAGCCGTCGCTTGCCTCATACGGCAGGTAGCAGGCCAGGCCGCCGGCGAGCTGCTGCTCGCCGCGCCGCGGCACCTCGCCGTCGCAGAAGTAGCGGCCGGCGACCAGCGCCATCCAGGAGAGGGCGCCGTCGGCCATCGAGACGTCGACCATCTGGCCCTCGCCGGAGCGACGGCGCTCGTGCAGCGCCGCCATCACGCCGAAGGCCGCCATCAGGGCGCCGCCGCCGATGTCGGCTATCTGGCCGCCGGACTGCACCGGCGGGCCGTCCTTGGCCCCGGTCAGCCCGAGCACCCCGACAAGGCCGAGGTAGTTCATGTCGTGGCCGGCCCGCTGGGTGTAGGGGCCGTCCTGGCCGTAGCCGGTGATCGCGCAGAAGACGATGCCGGGGTTGGCCTCGCGCATGCGCTCATAGCCGACGCCGAGCCGGTCGAGCACGCCCGGCCGGAAGCCGTCGATGACGACGTCGTAGTCCCCGACCAGGCGCAGCAGCGCCTCGCGTCCCGCCTCGCTCTTCAAGTCGAGCCGGACCGAGCGCTTGCCGCGGTTGAGCGAGAGGTAGAGGGCCGAGCGCGTGCCCAGCTCCTGCTGCTCGTCGGTCCCGTAGTAAGGAGGCGCCCAGCGGATGTAGTCGCCCATGCCCGTGTCCTCGACCTTCAGCACCTCGGCGCCGAGGTCGGCGAGCAGGAGCGAGCAGAAGCCCCCGGGCAGCAGCCGGGAGAGGTCGAGGACCTTGACGTCGCTAAGCGGGAGAGCGCTCACGCTTCGGCACTCCCAGGAGCTCGCGGGCCTCGGCGACGGTGGCGGCACGGCGGCCGACGTCCTCGGCCATCTGGCGTGCCTTGGCGATCAGGTCGCCGTTGGAGCGCGCCATCTCGCCGTTCGGCAGGTAGAGGTTGTCCTCGACCCCGGCGCGGACGTTGCCGCCCAGCACCAGCGAGGCCCCGAGCAGCTTCCACTGGTCGCGGGAGATGCCGATCACCTGCCACTGGTTTTCACCTTCGGCGCCGCCGGGGATCTGGTCCGCCATGAACCCGACGTTGCGGGGCGTCGGGCGGATGCCGCCGTTGACGCCCATCACCAGGGAGATCTGCAGGGGCGTCCGCTCCAGCAGCCCCATGTCGATCAGCGGGTCGAGGTTGGCGACGTGGCCGGCGTCGAAGCACTCGTGCTCGGGCTTGATCCCCAGCTCCTTCATCGCCGTGAGGAACTCGATGATCGTGTCGAAGCTGTTCTCGAAGACGGCCTTGAAGACGAAGTCCTTGCGCCGGGGCGAGTACTTGGCGTAGTTCATCGAGCTCATGTTGAGCGCGGCCACGTCGGGCTTCAGCTCGCGCAGGTACTCGATCCGCTTCTCGATCGGGATGCCGATCGCGCCGGTCGAGTAGTTGATGATCACGTCGCCCACCTCGGCCAGGATCGCCTCGGTGATCGCGCGGAAGTCCTCGATCTCGTAGGAGGGAGTGCCATCCGGCGTGCGGGCGTGGATGTGGATCTGCGAGGCGCCCTCGTCGACCGCGCGCCGCGCCTCCGCCGCGTACTCCTCGGGCGTGTAGGGAATCGCCGGGCACTGGTCCCGGTTGGCGATCACCCCGCTGATCGAGCAGCTGATGACTACGGGATTCTCGAACGAGCTCATACCACGTCCTCCCTTGGCGAGTTACCCCCTGTATACGACCGGAAAGTCGCCAAGCCCCTCATACCGGCATCACCCCGTGCCGCTTGCGGGGCTTCTCCACGTGCTTGTTGCGGGCCATGCGCAGGGCGTTGACGATCGTCGGGCGCGTCTCGCGCGGGTCGATGACGTCGTCGATCACGGCGTTGCCGGCGGCGATGTAGGGGTCGATCTGCTCGCGGACCGCGTTCAGCATCGCCTCTTTCGTCGCCTCGGGATCGTCGGAGGCCTCGATCATCGAGCGGCCGATGATGTTGACCGCGCCCTCGGCCCCCATCACCGAGATCTCGGCGCCGGGCCAGGCGACGATCAGGTCGGGCTCATAAGCCTTGCCGCACATCACGTAGTAGCCGGCGCCGTAGGCCTTGCGCACCACCACGGTCACCTTCGGCACCGTGGCGCGGCTGACCGCGTAGAGCATCTTCGCCCCGTGGCGGATGATCCCGGCGTGCTCGACCTTGGCGCCGACCATGAAGCCGGGCACGTCCTGGAGGAAGACGAGCGGGATGTTGAAGGCATCGCAGAGGTTGATGAAGCGCGCCGCCTTGTCGGCCGAGTCGTTGTCGAGGATCCCGGCCAGGTGCTTGGGCTGGTTGGCGACGATCCCCGCCGGCTGGCCGCCGAAGCGGGCGAAGCAGGTGATCAGCGTCTTGGCGAACTTCGGCTTGATGTCGAAGAACTCGCCGTCGTCGACGATCTCGCGGATCACGTCGTACATGTCGTAGGGCTGGCGCGAGGAGTCGGGGACGATCTCCATCAGCTTCTCCGAGGCGCGGTCGACCGGGTCTGAGACGTCGAGCACCGGCGGCTTTTCCTCGCAGTTGGCGGGGAAGTAGGAGAGGTACTGCTTGACCCGTTCGATGCACTCCTTGTCGTCCTTCACCTCGAGGTCCCCCACTCCCGACTTGCGGCAGTGGACCTTGGCGCCGCCGAGCTCCTCCATCGTGATGTCCTCGCCGGTGACGGCTTTGGTCAGGTGGGGGCCGGCGAGCGCCATCGCGCCCTGCCCGGAGACCATCGGGACGAAGTCGGCGAGCGCCGGGATGTAGGCGGTGCCTGCCGCGCAGGGCCCCATCATCGCGGCGACCATCGGGATCACGCCCGACATCTCGACCTCCTCGCGGAAGAGGTGGCCGGACCCGGCGAAGAGCGAGCCCGCCGCCTCCTGGATGCGGGCGCCGGCCGAGTCGAGCAGCCAGATGAACGGCATCCTCTTGGAGAGGGCCATCTCGCGCAGGCGGGTGACCTTGAGCTCGCCGGTCATCCCCATCGAGCCAGCCATCACGGTGAAGTCGTAGGCGGCGACGCAGCAGGGGCGGCCGTCGACGTCGCCCCAGCCGGTGATCACGCCGTCGGCCGGGGCCTCTTTCCCCTCCATCGCCCGCTGGGCGAAATGGGGGCGGCCGTGGATGCCCATCTCGACGAAGCTCCCCTCGTCGACGAGCAGGTCGATCCGCTCGCGCGCGGTCAGCTTGCCGCGCTCGTGCTGCTTGGCGATCTTCTCCTCGCCCCCGCCCAGCTTCGCCTTCTCGCGCCGCTCGTGCAGCTGCTCGGTCAGCTCGCCCAGCGGCGCGGTGCCGGGAAGGAGGTGCTTTGTCTCTTGCTCGGTGCTCCCCACTATCTGCCTTTCCACTGCGGATCGCGTTTCTCGAAGAATGCGGTGACGCCCTCGACGATGTCCTCGGTCGAGAAGGTGAGCGAGAGCTGTGAGCGCAGGTAATCGAGCGCGTCGTCGACCGCCATGTCCTGCTGGCGGTACATCGCGTCGTGGCCGAGGCGCATCAGCACCGGGCTCTTGGAGGCCAGCTTCGTCGCCCAGTCGGCAACGGCGGCGTCGAACTCCCCGGCCGGCACGACCTTGTTGGCGAGCCCGTACTCGACCGCCTGCTCGGCGCTCAGCCGCTCGCCCAGCAGCATCATCTCGTTGACCTTCTTGCGCGGGACGTTGCGGTAGATGATCGCCATGATCATGTAGGGGAAGGCGCCGACGTTGATCTCCGGCGTGCCGAAGGTGGCACCCTCTTTGGCGATCAGCAGGTCGCAGGACAGGGCGAGGCCCATCCCCCCCGCCAGCACGTGGCCGTTGGCCGCGCAGAGGCTCGGCTTGCCGAGGCGCGGCATCAGCCTGAAGTATTCGAGGAACAGGTCGGTGGCGAAGTGTTTGGCGACGAGCGGGACGTCGGCCGCGAAGCCGCCCAGGTCCGCGCCGGCGCAGAAGACCTTGTCGCCGGCCCCGGTGAGGACGACCGCCCGCACGTCGTCGGAGTCGCGCGCGGTCTTCATCGCGTCGACCAGCTCGACCAGCATCTGCCCGGAGAGCATGTTGCGCTTCTCCGGGTTGTTGAGGGTGACCGTGGCGACCCCCTCGGCGACCTCGTACTTGACGACCTCGTAGTCCATCGACGAGGGACCATAGCCGACTCCGTAGGAAGTGGGAAGTGCTACTGTCCACGCGACCGCGAACTGCGAACGAGGAGAGACCAGTGGCGACTGCGACCGACGGCTCCAAAGTCATCAAGCCCAACTTCGAAGAGGGCACCAAGCACTTCATCTTCAGCCAGGAGCACGAAGACCTGCGTGAGTCGATGGAGGCCTGGGTCAAAAAGGAGATGTGGCCGCACCGCAACGAGTGGGAGAAGACCTACTGGCCGACCGAGAAGATGAAGCGGGCCGGCGAGCTCGGCTTCCTCGGCCTCTGCTTCCCGGAGGAGTACGGCGGCCAGGGCGGCGACTACTACTACTCGCTGGTTCGCGCCGAGTGCATGGCCTACACCGGCTCCGGCGGCACCAACATGGGCTTCGCCGTGCAGACCGACATGGTGCTGCCGCCGATTCACCTGCTCGGCACCGAGGAGCAGAAGCGCAAGTACCTCGAACCGGGCCTCAAGGGCGAGAAGGTCGGCTGCCTCGGGATCACCGAGCCGGGCGCCGGCTCCGACGTCGCCGGCATCCGCACCACCGCGATCCGCGACGGCGACGAATTCGTCATCAACGGCTCCAAGACGTTCATCACCAACGGGCCGCGCGCCGACTTCATCGTCCTCGTCGCCAAGACCAACCCGGAGGAGCGCCACGCCGGCATCACCCTCTTCGTCGTCGACCTGCGCGACGAGAACGGCGAGAAGGTCCCCGGCTTCACCGTCTCAGCCGAGCTGGAGAAGATGGGGATGCACGCCTCCGACACCGGCGAACTCGCCTTCGACGACGTCCGCGTTCCGGCCGACGCGGTGCTCGGCGAGGTCGGCAAGGGCTTCTACCACATCGCCTGGGAGCTCCAGGGCGAGCGGCTGGTCGCCGCCGCCGGCTCCCACGCCGGCTGCGAACGGATGATCGAGAAGACCCTCGAGTACGCCAAGGACCGCGAAGCTTTCGGCCGCCCGATCGGCAAGTTCCAGGCGATCCGCCACAAGTTCGCCGAGATGGCGACCAAGACCGAGGCGGCGAAGCAGTTCACCTACGCGACCGCCTGGCGCTTCGCCAACGGCGAGTACCCGGTGCGGGAGATCACGATGGCCAAGCTCTTCTCCTCGCGCATCGCCTGCGAGGTCGCCGACGAGTGCATCCAGATCCTCGGCGGCTACGGCTACATGAAGGAGTACGAGATCGAGCGCGCCTACCGCGACGTCCGCCTCAACCGGATCGGCGCCGGCACCGACGAGGTGATGCTCGACGTGATCGGGCGGAGCTACGGGCTGTAGGGGCCACCGGCGGCTAGGTGCGGACGATCACGGCGAGGATCGTGGCGAAGGTGCCGAGCATGGTCGGGCCCCACAGCATGAAGATGAGCTGCCGCAGATCGCGCACCTCGCCGCGCAGTTCCCGGATGTCGGTGTCGACCCGGTCCAGGCGCTGGTCCAACCCGTCGAATCGCTCGGTCAGCCGCTCGTCGGTCCACATCGTTCGCTGCTCCACCCCCTTCAAGCTACAGAGCCGGGACGCAAGAGAAATGCGTTGTCTGCAAATTCATAGCAACAATTCCGTGTCATGACTGGCGCGGAGCGGGTCCGCGCCTATTACGAGTCCCTGAACACGGGCGACTCCGCGGCCGTGTCCGCCCACTTCACCGAGGACGCGGTGCATT
>DASUIY010000380.1:0-2374 GCA_036279555.1 Solirubrobacterales bacterium
CCCGGCGCACGACCTCGACCGACTCGGCCGCCGAGAGGTGCTGGACGTGGATCCGCCCGCCCTCGTAGCCGGCCAGGGCGGCGTCGCGGGCGATCGCCGTCGACTCCGAGACGGAGGGGATGCCGTCGAGGCCGAGCACGGCGGAAACGGCGCCCTCGTGCATCACGCCGCTGCCCGAGAGCTCCGGATCCTCCTCGTGCAGCGCGATCGTGCCGCCGCAGAGCCGCTGGTACTGGAGCGCGCGCCGCAGCACGAGCGCGCTGCGGACGGGAAGCCCGTCGTCACTGAAGCCGACCGCACCGGCGTCGCGCAGAGAGGCCATCTCGGTCAGCTCCTCGCCTTTCATCCCGGCGGTTACCGTCGCCAGGAAGCCGACCCTGACCGAGGCGGCAGAGCGGGCCTCCTCGCGCAGCGCCTCGACGTCGGCGGGGGTGGAGACCGGCGGATCGGTGTTCGCCATCGCGAGCACGCCGCAATAGCCGCCTGCGGCGGCCGAGCGGCTCCCCGTCTCGATGTCCTCCTTGTGCTCCTGGCCCGGGGTGCGCAGGTGGACGTGGGGGTCGAAGAAGGCGGGGAAGGCGTGCAGGCCGGTCGCGTCGATCTCCTCCAGGCCCGTCGCGCCGGCCGATCCGGGGGCCGCCAGCTCCGCGATCGAGCCGTTGCGGATCACCACGTCGTGGCTGCCCTCGATGCCGGCGACAGGGTCGAGCACGGCGGCGCGGCGCAGGACCAGGTCGGCGCTCTCTCCAGAGCGCATCTCGAGCTGGCCCATGCTCATGCCGGCTGCCCGATCGCGGTGGGCCGCCCGGCGCCGTTGCCGGCCGCAGGCGCCGACTCGTCGTCGCTGGCGGCCAGCAGCTCGTAGAGGATCGCCATCCGCACCACGAGACCGGAGGCGACCTGCTCGGCGATCAGCGACTGGGGCGAGTCGATCACCTCGCCGGAGAGCTCTACGCCCCGGTTGACCGGGCCCGGGTGCATCAGCAGCTGGCGCCGCCCGAGCCGGCGCGAGTCGATCTGGAAGTGGGCCGCGTACTCGCGCAGCGAGGGGACGAAGCTCTCGGCCATGCGCTCATGCTGGAGGCGCAGGGCGTAGACGACGTCGGCCTCTCCGAGCCGGTCCAGCGAGTGCTCGATCTGACAGCCGAGCTGCTCGAGGCCGCGCGGGATCAACGCCGGGGGGCCGCACACGGTGAGCTCGGCGCCCATCGCCTTGAAGGCGATCAGGTTGGAGCGGGCGACGCGGCTGTGCAGGACGTCGCCGACAATCCAAATCCGCTTCCCCTCCAGGGAGTCGAGCCTGCGGCGCAGCGTGTAGACGTCGAGCAGGGCCTGGCTCGGGTGCTCGTGCTTGCCGTCGCCGGCGTTGACTACGGCGGCATCGGCCCACTCGGCGACGAGCTGGGCGGCTCCGGCGTGCGGGTGACGGATCACGATCGCCGCCGGTTCGTAGGCGGAGAGCGTTGCGACGGTGTCCTTCAGCGACTCGCCCTTGTCGACCGAGGAGCCCGCCGCCTTGACCGAGACCAGATCGGCCGAGAGGCGCTTCGCCGCCAGCTCGAAGGAAGAGCTGGTCCGCGTGCTCGACTCGTAGAAAAGGGTGACGACGGTGCGCCCGCGCAGGGTCGGCACCTTCTTGATGTCGCGCCGGCCGACCTCGGCGAAGCTCTCGGCGCGGTCGAGGATCGCCTCGATTTCCGCTTTGGAGAGCTGCTCGATCGAGAGCAGGTGCTTCATGCCGTCACCTCCACCGGCTCGGAGATCGTCACCTCGTCGGAGCCGTCGATCTCCTCGAGGCAGACGTTGACCCGCTCCTCGCGGGCGGTGGGCAGGTTCTTGCCGACGTAGTCGGGCCGGATCGGCAGCTCGCGGTGGCCGCGGTCGCAGAGCACGGCAAGCTGGATCCGCTCGGGTCGCCCGTAGTCGAAGAGCGCGTCGATCGCCGCCCGCACCGTGCGCCCGGTGAAGAGCACGTCGTCGACGAGCACCACCGTCTTGCCCGTCAGGTCGAAGTCGATGTGCGAGGCGTGGACGACCGGCTGGCCCGCGCGCGGCTTCACGCCGACGTCGTCGCGGTAGAAGGAGATGTCGACGTCGCCGATCGGCGACTCGGAGCCGGTCAGCTCGGCAAGCAACGCGTTGAGCCTGCGAGCCAGGAGAGCGCCGCGTGTGTGGATCCCGACGATCGCCAGCTCCCCGGGGTCGGGGTTCTTCTCGGCGATCTCATGGGCGACCCGCTGCAGGGTTCGCCTCAGGTCGTCGTGCGTCAGCACGACCTTGTCGCTCACTTCGGTTTTGCTCCTTCCTGGCCTCTCGGGACCTGGTTAAAGGACGGGGCCAATGTAGCAGCAGAGGCGGCGAGTCCGGGTAGGCC
>DASUIY010000381.1:0-6530 GCA_036279555.1 Solirubrobacterales bacterium
GCCGGCGTCGACGTCGGCGGCATGAACGCCGAGGAGGCGAGGCAGGCGGTGCGCGTCCAGCTGCTGCGCCCCCTGCGCCACTCGATTCGCGTCGGCTATGACGGCGAGAGCTGGGAGCTCCCCGGCAAGACGCTCAAGGTCCACGCCGATCTCGACGTCGCGGTCGAAGAAGCGCTCGAGGACAGTCGCGAGGGCGGGCTTCCTGCGCGGCTCGTGCGTTACGTGACGGGCGACGAGGTCGAAGAGCGGATCGGCGCCGACATCACCTACTCCCAGCGCGCGATCAACCGCTTCGTGCGTCGCGTCGCGGCCGCCGTCAACCGGGAAGCCCAGGACGCGACGGTCGAACCCAGCGCCGAATCGCTGATCGTGGTCAAGGCGCAGAACGGGCGCAAGCTGCGGGACAACCTGCTCACGCGCCAGCTCCAGGCCGCCGTCCTCAACGCGGACGCCGACCACACGATCGCCGCCCGCACGCATTACACGAAACCCGAGGTGACGACGAAGGAAGTCGCGAGCGCCTACCCGTCGTACCTGACGCTCGACCGCAGCTCCTACACGCTGCGCCTCTGGGAAGACCTGAAGCTGGTCAAGACCTACACGGTGGCGGTCGGCCAGGAAGGGCTCGAAACCCCGGAAGGCCTCTACTCGATCCAGGAAAAGGAAGAAAACCCGACCTGGCACGTGCCCGAATCCGACTGGGCCGGGAGCCTCGCCGGCCAGGACATCCCACCGGGCCCCTCCAACCCGATCAAGGCGCGCTGGATGGGGATCTTCGAAGGCGCCGGCATCCACGGCACCGAAGACACCTACTCGCTGGGCTCGGCGGCCTCGCACGGCTGCGTGCGGATGGCGATTCCCGACGTGGAAGAACTGTACGACCGGGTCGAAGTGGGAACTCCCATTTACATAGGTTGACCCTCGGTTCGCAGGACGTGGGGCAGGAGAGCCGAATCCGGTTTCTGTGAACTGGACGGAGGCTCTGGCAGCTTACGACCGTGACCTGAGAGGTCGTGGCGCTGCCGAGCGGACGCGGCGGGCCTATTCGGTCGACCTCGGGCAGTTCGTCGAGTGGGCCGGGGAGCGAGCGCCGGAGGAGATCCGGCACCGCGACGTGCGCCGCTACGCGGCGGGGCTCTCTTCGGAGGGAATGGCGCCGGCGACGGTCGCCCGCAAGCTGGCGGCCGTCCGCGGCCTCTACGGTTTCCTCGTCCGCACCGAGCGGGTCGGCCAGAACCCCGCCGACCTCGTCTCCAGCCCGAAGCGCGAGGAGAAGCTTCCGCGCGTGCTCTCGGCCGGCCAGGTGCGCGACCTGCTGGAGCGGATTCCCGCCCGCACCCCGCTGGAGCTGCGCGACAGGGCGATGCTCGAGCTGGCCTACTCCTGCGGCCTGCGCTGCGAGGAGATCGTCAACCTCGATCTCGGTGCGCTCGACTTCGAGACCGAGCAGCTGCGCGTGCTCGGCAAGGGGTCCAAGGAGCGACTTCTCCCGGTCGGCGAGCCGGCCCAGCAGGCCCTGCGGCGCTACACCGAGCGCGGTCGCCACGCCCTCGCCTCCGATCCGCGCGAATCCGCGCTCTTCCTCTCCAAGAGCGGCCGGCGCCTCTCCAACTCCGACGTCACCCGCCGTCTCGGGCTCTGGGTTCGCAAGGCCGCGCTGGCCGCCGGGGTCTCGCCCCACTCGCTGCGACACAGCTTCGCGACGCACCTGCTGGAGGGCGGCGCCGACCTGCGGACGATCCAGGAGCTGCTCGGCCACGCCTCGATCTCGACCACACAGGTCTACACTCGGGTCGATGCCGCCCGCCTGCGCGACGCGTACGCTGCCACCCATCCGCGGGCATGATCGGCAAATAACCCGTCAGCGACTCTAGAATCACGGCCGGAGCCATGGAAACAGGGGTAAAAGAGGTTGAGCTTCGCGATCTTTGGCGCCGCTACAAGGGCGAAGGGGACGCCAGCGCCCGCGAGCGCCTCGTCGTCGCCTACTCGCCGATGGTCAAGTTCGTCGCCGGGCGCCTCGGGGCCGGCCTGCCCTCCCACGTCGACGACGCCGACCTGATCTCCTACGGCCTGATGGGCCTGATCGGCGCGATCGAGCGCTTCGAGCCCGAGCGCGGGATCAAGTTCGAGACCTTCGCGATGACCCGGATCCGCGGCGCGATCATCGACGAGCTGCGCTCACTCGACTGGGTGCCGCGCTCGGTGCGCTCGCGAGCCCGCGAAATCGAGGCGGCGCAGGCCAAGCTCGAGCACGAGCTGCAGCGGGCGCCGTCTGAGGCCGAGCTGGCCAAGGAGCTCGGCGTCGACGAGGAGGAACTGCAGACGTCGCTGCTGGAGATCGCCAACTCCTCGGTCTACGCGCTCGACGAGCTCTGGACGGTCTCGGACTCCTCCGGCGACCAGGTCTCGCTGCTCGACACGATCTCCGACCCGCGCGCCGAGGACCCGCAGGAGTCGCTTGCCAGCAGCGAGGTCAAGGACCGCCTGACCGAGGCGATCGCCTCGCTGCCCGAGCGCGAGCAGCTCGTCGTCGCGCTCTACTACTACGAGAACCTCACCCTGCGAGAGATCGGCGAGGTCCTCGGCGTGACCGAGTCGCGCGTCTCCCAGCTGCACACCAAGGCAGTGATGCGCCTGAAGTCCGGTCTTCAGGCCGTATAGCCAGTTCCTGCTGAGGGTTGGGGTAGGGGAGCCTGGCCGTCCTCCAGGCGAATTGAGCACCGCGCGTGAGCGCGGTGCAACCAGGAGCGCGGCCTAAACGGCCGCTCAAACACCGGATTGCATTTCCGCCGCTTCGCGACATTCGCCTGGAGGAGGGCCAGGCTCCCTCTCACACGTCACCGGGTGACGCTCGGGCTGCGAAGCCGGAACCAGAGTCCACAAGCTTTTCAAAAAGCTTGTGGCGCCCGTAACGACATCCAGAGCATGTGGAGCTTTTGGGGAGCCGGGCAGGCGCTCCGGGAGAAGGCTTTCGAAGCTCGTGTGCTGTTGAGGGGATGCCGGTGGCCCTCCCCAAAACACTCAAGCGAGGCTCCTGCCGAGCGTTTTGGGGAGGGCCACCGGCATCCCACCACTCCAACCGCTTGAATTGCCCCGTCCCGGGTGTACCTTCAGTTGCATGCCTCACAAGGCCGCTGACCGGATTCGCAACGTCGCGCTAATCGGGCACCGGGGCTGCGGCAAGACGAGCCTGCACGAGGCGATGCTGTTCGAGGCAGGGGCGATCGGCCGGCTGGGGAACGTGACCGACGGCTCCACGGTCTCCGATCACGAGCCCGACGAGCAGGAGCGGGCGATGTCGATCAACGCAGCCGTCGCCTGCTTCGAGCACGGCGGGCGCGAGATCAACCTGATCGACACCCCCGGGGAGCCCAGCTTCGCCGCCGACGCGATCGCGGCTCTGCGGGTCGCGGACGCAGCCGTGGTCGTCGTCAACGCGGTGATGGGGGTCGAGGTGAACACCGAGCGGCTCTGGCGCCGCGCCGATGCCGAGGGCCTGGCCAGGCTCGTCTTCGTCAACATGCTCGACCGCGAGCGGGCCGACTTCTTCCGCGCCCTGGACTCGCTCAAGGCTTCCTTCGGCCCCCACGTGGTCGCCACCGAGATCCCGATCGGCGCCGAGCAGGAGGTGCGCGGCGTCGTCGACCTGATCGACCTGAAGGCGTTCGTCTACGAGGGGACGGGCCCGGCTGCCGCCGAGGAGGTCGAGATTCCGGCCGAGCTGCGCGAGCAAGCGGAGGAGCACCGCGAGAAGCTGATGGACGAGGTGGCGGAGAACTCCGACGAGCTGATGGAGCGCTATCTCGAGGGCGAGGAGATCGACCACGACGAGATCGTGCGCGCGCTGAAGCAGGGGGTGACCGACGGGCGGATCTTTCCTGTCACCTGCGGGGTGGCGACCCGCAACCTCGGCACCGGCCGGCTGCTCGAGGCGCTGGTCGAGGACCTGCCTTCGCCGGCGATGCGCGGCGCGGTGGCGGCGCGCGGGGCCGGCGGCGAGGAGATCGAGATCGAGCCCGACGAGGACGGCCCGCTCGTCGCCTATGTCTTCAAGACGCTCGCCGACCCCTACACCGGCCGCGTCAACCTCTTCCGCGTCTACCGCGGGACGCTGGGCTCGGACTCGCAGGCGTTCAACGTCGGCGGCGGCCAGAAGGAGCGGATCGGACAGCTCAGCCAGCCGCTCGGCAAGGAGCTGAGGCCCGTCTCCGAGCTGGGGGCGGGCGACGTCGGCGCGGTCGCCAAGCTGAAGGAGACGCACGCCGGCGACGTGCTCTGCGCCGGCCAGGAGGAGATCTCATTCCCGCCGCTCGACCTTCCCAACCCGGTGATGGCCTTCGCGTATGAGCCGAAGTCCAAGGGGGACGAGGAGAAGGCCGCGGCGGCGGTGCGCCGGCTGACCGAGGAGGACCCGACCCTCGACGTCCACCGCGACGCCCAGACCGGGGAGCAGATCATCGCCGGCCTCACCCAGATCCACGTCGAGGTGATGGTCGAGCGGATGAAGCGGCGCTTCGGGGTCGAGGTCGAGCTGCACCCGCCGCGGGTGCCGTACCAGGAGTCGATCCGCCGCCCCGCCGGCGCTCACGCCCGCTACAAGAAGCAGTCGGGCGGGCGCGGCCAGTTCGCCGACTGCCAGATCGAGATCGAGCCGGCCGGCGACGGCACCGACCTGGACTTCGTCAACAAGATCAAGGGCGCGGCGATCCCGGGCAGCTTCATCCCGGCGGTGGAGAAGGGGGTGGAGGAGGCGATGGCGCACGGCACGGTCGCCGGCTACCCGGTGAAGGGGGTGCGGGTGCGGCTCGTCGACGGCAAGCACCACGACGTCGACTCCTCGGAGATGGCCTTCAAGGTCGCCGGTGCGATGGCCTTCAGGGAGGCGATGGAAGCGGCCGACCCGGTGCTGCTGGAGCCGATCGTGCGGCTCGCGGTCAGCTGCCCCGAGGACGTCGTCGGCGACGTGATCGGCGACCTCAACTCGCGCCGCGGGCACCCGCTGGGGATGGAGCCGAAGGGGTCGATGACCGAGGTCAGGGCCGAGGTGCCGATGTCCGAGGTGCTCGACTACGCGCCCGACCTGCGCTCGATCAGCGGCGGCCGGGCGGACTTCGAGGTCGAGTTCGACCGCTACGAAGAGGTGCCGGCGCACCTGGCCGAAAAAGTCGTCTCAGCCGCCGGCTGAACCGCGTGGCGCCGTGCTCTGTGGACTAGCTTTCAGGCGTGAGCATCTACCAGCGCGACCCAGCCGCTCCGGGGGCGAACGTGAGGCGGCGGCAGGAGGAGTCGCCTGGCAGCCGGCTCGAGCGGGCGGTCGTCCGCTTCGGCGAGAGCGATGCCGCACGCACGGCGGCGGGCCTGACCCGCAGCCTGGGTCGTCCCTCGGTCTCGGTCGGCGCTGCCGCCGGCTCGCCGAGCGAGGTGCGGATCACGGTCGCCTGGGATCTCTGCTGGTACCAGTGGGGCGTCTACGTCGGCGACGAGCGGCGGCCGGTGACCGAGATCGCCAGGGGCGACGACGTCGAGCAGCTCGACCGCTCCGCCCGCCACTGGAACGCGAGCCTGGGGGAGGGCGGCTGCGTGGTCTTCGGAGCGGCCGGCTCCCCGGTGCGCCGTCGCCGCAGGGGCTGGCTGAGGCGCAGGTGAAGGTCGTCGTCAACGTCGACGGCGGGGCGCGCGGCAACCCCGGGCCGGCCGCGATCGCCGCGGTCGTCCAGGGCGCCGGCGGCGAGGTGCTCGAGGAGCGCGGCGAGCGGATCGGCCGCGCGACCAACAACGTCGCCGAGTACAGGGCGCTGCTGCTCGGGATCGAGCGCGCCGCGGCCCTCGGCGCCCGAGAGCTGGAGCTCGTCGGCGACTCCGAGCTCGTCGTCAAGCAGGTAAAAGGCGAGTACAAGGTCAAGGACGCGACGATGCGGGAGCTGCACGCCCAGGTGAAGGCCGCGCTGCGCGACTTCGAAAGCTGGTCGATCCGCCACGTGCGCCGCGAGCACAACGCCGAGGCCGACCGTCTCGTCAACAACGCACTCGATGGGCCCTGAGCCGATCGATCAAGGCGTCGACATCGGCCACGTGCATCTCAAGGTGGCCGATATCGACCGCTCACTCGACTTCTACTGCGGCGTCCTCGGCTTCGAGCTCCAGCAGCGCCTCGGTGACGAGGCGGCCTTCGTCTCCGCTGGGGGCTACCACCACCACATCGGCCTCAACACCTGGCACTCGAAAGGCGGCTCGCCCCCGCCGCCGGGCTCGACCGGCCTCTTCCACTTCGCGATCCGCTACCCCACCCGCGCCGCCCTGGCCGGTGCGCTCGAGCGACTGCGCCGCGCCGGCGTCGAGCTCAGCGGCGCCTCCGACCACGGCGTCAGCGAGGCGCTCTACCTGAGCGACCCCGACGGCAACGGCATCGAGCTCTACTGGGACCGACCCAAGGAGGAGTGGCCGGCGGCGCGGCCGGGCCAGAAGGTCGAGATGTACACGCGGCCACTGGACCTCGGCGGGCTGCTGGCCGAGCTGGAGGAGTAGCC
>DASUIY010000382.1:0-4025 GCA_036279555.1 Solirubrobacterales bacterium
CCAGAGGTAGATGCCGTAGGAGCGCTGGCCGATCCACCGCATCGGCCGGCAGCCGACGATCGGGCCCAGCCGAGAGGCGGGGTGGGCAAGGGAGGCCACGGCGAGCACCGAGGCAAGCCCGAGCAGGGCGAAGCCGCCGCGATAGAGGAAGGGCGAGAACTCGCTGGAGCCCCAGAACATCACCCCGATCACCAGCAGCCCCACGACTCCCATCGCCTCGATCATCCGCCGCGCCTGCGGGGCGATCCCGGGACGCAGGCGGCGGCTCGGCCAGACCATCGCCAGGGCCGCTCCGACCAGGAGCTCCAGGGCACGGGTGTCGGTCCCGTAGTAGACGCGCGAGGGGTCCAGCGAGGGGCTGTAGAGGACCGCCATCAGGATGCCGGAGCACAGCGCGGCGAAGAGGGTGACTCCGGCAAGTCTCAGGCGCACGCCGGTCGTGCTCTTCACCTCCGGCACGAAGTGGATCCCCACCATCAGCAGGAACGGCCAGAAGATGTAGAACTGCTCCTCCACCGAGAGCGACCAGAGGTGGTTGAGCGGCGACGGCGGTGCGAAGCGGGCGAAGTAGGAGACGTCGTGGAAGACCAGCCACCAGTTGTTGAAGTAGCCGACTGCAGACAGTGCGGCGGTGCGGAAATCCCCCGGCTGGTGCGGCCCGATCACCGTCACCCATGCCATCACCACGGTCAGCATCAGGAACAGGGCGGGCAGGAGGCGCCGGGCGCGCGCCAACCAGAACGACTTCAGCTCGATCCCGCCCCGCCCCACCTGGGTGAGGAGGATGTCCGTGATCAGGTATCCGCTGAGGGTGAAGAACACACCGACCCCGAGCAGCCCGCCTTCCGCCCAGCCGAATCCCAGGTGGTAGAAGACCACGCCGAGGACGGCTATCGCGCGCAGGCCGTCGAGCCCAGGCATGTAGCGCTCGCCGCGCTTTACGGGCTCAGGCATAGGAGGAGACCATGGCAAGCATCGCCG
Organism: Solirubrobacterales bacterium; assembly: GCA_036279555.1. GTDB lineage: Bacteria > Actinomycetota > Thermoleophilia > Solirubrobacterales > 70-9 > VRUE01. Next base: position 982 of record DASUIY010000382.1, read on the forward strand.
CCAGTGGCAACTGCCGCTTTGCCATCTGCACGGCGAGATTCCAGGCCAGCTCGGCCGCTATCGCCTCGGTCACGGAGGCCTGCCGCCTGGCGATCTTTGCGACGGGGGGCAGGTCCGGCGCGGATTCCAGGGCCGGCTCGCGCGCAGGGGCGGACGCGAAGGCGATGCACCCCTGGATTCCCCGCGCGATCAGCTGGGCCCTGAGGTCGGCTCCCTCCGGGCTCGGGTGCAGGCCGTCGTCCTGCATCAGCTCGGGGCGCGTTGCTACCGCTCCCGCCCAGTCGGGCACCTGTGTGCCGGGGCGCGAGGCGGCGAAGGCCTCGACCACACGGTTCTTACCGGTGTTGTCGACGCCGTCGACGGTGAATCCGTGGACGGTCGGCACGACCATGCACCTGTCTCCGACGGCCGCGGCAACCGCGGCAAGGTTCTCGGCGAGTATCTCCGGGTAGGCGGGGTTGTCGTTGGTACCCGCATCGAAGACGATCACCGACTGGGAAGGGTCGTAGCTCTCCTTGAACAGGTCGAGTATCTGGTAGCTGTTGTAGCCACCCTCGGCGTTGACGGTGAGGGGCACGCCGGGCAGGTACCGCTCGAGGTAGGGGGAGGTCAGGACCTCGAGGCTGTCGCCGACGACCAGAGCGCTGCCGTTGCCGCTTGCGCTCGCGGGGGGCGCGGCAAGGGCGAGGGCAGTCAAAAGCGCCCCCGCCACGGTCCCGAGCTTGCGCGCTCTCGGCATCGCCGGATTTCTACAGCAAGACGCCGGCACGCCCGCCGACTAGCCTTTGGCCGATGCGGCTCGGCCAAGCGGCGACACTCGGCGTGCTGCTGAGCCTTGCACTGGTGCTCATCGCCTGTGGAGACGAGTCGACCTCGGGCTCTGGGCGGGCCACGGCGGCGCCTGGCGAAGCCGGGCCAGTTGCCCGATCCTCGGATGCCCGCTGCCGGGCCCAGCTGCGCCCCTTCCTCGACTCGATGGACTCCCTGCGCGAGGACCTGGCGGTGGGGTTGAGCTATGAGGACTACCTGGACGAGTTGCGGGAAGCGCGGGAGGCATATGGCCGTATCCGCGCCGACCGGCTTCCTGTCGGCTGCCTCCTCGTTGCCGCCGGGGCAGGCGAGCGGGCGCTCAATCGCTATATAGACGCCGCCAACGTCTGGGGCGATTGCCTCGCCACCGCAGCTTGTGAGACCGAAGCGATCGAACCCAGGCTGCAGCGGCGCTGGGCACTCGCTTCCGACCTTCTCACATCGGCGCGGTCCGGCCTCTAATTACGGCAGTTACTCACTCTACGGTTGATTGCAGCCGTTTTTTCCTGCGAACTAGAAGCCAAAAACTAAGTAAGGAAAATTACAGTACTAAATTTTACCTTTTTGAATTTAGAAGTAGTACGGTTGAGCAATCAACGTTTACGAAATTCAAAATTCGGATCCAGGTGAGGACTGGCAGTGGGACGAGGCGCACCGGTTCTGCGTGCGGGTCGCTCACCGTTACACCAGCAATCCCAGCGAGGTGGAGGACATCGCCCAGGATGCCCTGCTGCGCGCCTGGCGCCGGCGCTCCACCCTCCGCGACGGCCAGCGACGCAACGAGTGGCTGGCGACGATCGTCCGCAACGAGGCCTACCGCCAGCACGAACGCGTCCGCCCCGATCCGGTCGCCGAGGTCGAGACGCAGGAGGGGGCCGACGACGAGCGCATCGCCTCGACCGTCGAGCGTGCGGATCTCCACGCAATCCTCCAGGGCCTCGACGAGGACGACCGCCAGCTCCTGAGGCTGCGCTATACCGAGGATCTGACCCAGCAGGCGATCGCGCGCCGGTTGGGCCTGCCGGACGGGACCGTCAAGGTCCGCCTGCACCGGCTGAGGCTGAAACTGCGCCAGGCGATAATCGAGGGCGAGGACGCCGACCGGCCTCAGCCGCGTCCGACGCGTCGCATCTCTGCCGCCGCTGCGCGCGGCCCGATGTAGGGAACGAGTACCGCGAAGAGCAGGTCGGGCAGGAGCGCGGGCAGCGCTGCCGGCCGCCCCACCAGCAATTCCTCGAAGATCAGGCCGGAGACGGCGCCGGCTGACATCAGCGAGATGCTGGCCGGCAACTCCCTGCCGTCGGCGAGCCCGTGGCCCTCGACCAGGTACTCCGTGAACCGGGAGATCGCGTTCCAGTGGCGCCGGCGGGCCTCGGAGCCGGCCCTGGTGGGCTCGACCACGGCGATGCGCGCGAGCTCCGGCTCGAGCACGAAGAGGTCGACGATCGCAGCCAAGCCCTCCCGCACTCGCTCGAGCCAGTCCTTCCTGCGGTCGCAGTTGCCGTCGACCTCGGCAAAGAGCCGCTCGACCGCCATGTCATAGGCGGCAAGGAAGCAGGCGTGCTTCCCCGTGAAGTGTTCGTCGAACGTAGCCCGGTCGGTGCCGGCTTCCGCAATCACATCCTCGACGGTGGCGTCCCGGTAGCTCTTGCGGCCGACGACGAGGATCGTCGCGGCGAGGATCTCTTCCCGCCGGCTCCGGGCTGTCGTCGGCGGGCGCCGCCCTGCGGGTGGAGAGGTGGGGATCGGCTTTGTCATCGCGGCATGGTGTGGTCAGGCGTCTCCGCCTGCTCGGCCCACCTCCCTGGCAGGTGCCGCTTCGGAACTACAGGCAATCAGGGTCGCAAAAAGCTGGCCGGAAAGCAAGGCGGCGAGCCGTGTATGTACATGCGGGCGGTTGGGCGGGGCCGAATCTCAGACCCCTGTACAACCACGAGCTCACCCGGCGCCGCGACCATTCGGCAATGGAGACTGCGCCTCGCCAGATCGTGGCCTTCGGCGGCGGCGGCTTCTCGATGGAGTCGGGCAACCCCCTGCTCGACGAGTACGTGCTCGGGCTCTGCCCGCGCGAGCGCCCCCGCGTCTGCTTCCTGCCCTCGGCGAGCGGCGACGCCGACCACTACGTCGTCCGCTTCTATCGCGCCTTCCCGGCTGGGGCCTGCGAGGCCAGCCACATCTCGCTCTTCCGGCGCGAGCAGGGCCCCGCCGACCTGCGCGAGCACCTCCTCTCCCAG
>DASUIY010000383.1:0-3422 GCA_036279555.1 Solirubrobacterales bacterium
CGGTGATCTGCACCGAGGTTTGGTGGGGAGATGCACGCAATCTTGCGGGTAGATGAAGTGGTCGATCATGAGCGCTTCGTAAAGAAATGTCGAGCGTTGCCAACCAATTAGTCGTCCCGACACCTGCAGTTTGACTACGAAGTCACAATTCCCCTGCATTCCGCAGGATGCCCTATGCGCACACGCTCCATTTTGTGCCGCGCACGAATCAGTGCTAACGGGTCGTGGCTGAGGCGTCGCCTGCGGCGCCGGCCTCCGAGAGGGCCTCGGCGTTCTGGACCGCCTCGCGGACGCGCGGGTCGCTATCTGCGCGCTTGTCGAACAGCGGGTTGATCAGGCCGCGCAGGGCGGAGATGTAGCGCCAGTACTTCGGCGCGAAGGTGCGGGGCGCCCGCTCTTCGATTCCGCGCACGACCGAGGCGCCGGCCTCCGCCGGCGTGATCCGCTTCAGGAGGAAGGCGGGAACGGTTTCCTCGAGCCGGCTGGTATCCGGTCTGGCGAAGGCGTCCTGGACCAGCTTCGTGTCGACGAAGCCGAAGTAGGCAACTCCCGCGCTTGCCCCGAGCGGCGCCAGCTCGGACCGCAGCGAGCGGCCGAAGGCCTCGACCCCCGACTTCGCCACGGCGTAAGCGCTGCTGAGCATGCCGTTGGCGATCGCGTAGGCGGAGGCGACGACGACGATGTGGCCCTGGCGCTCGGCGACCTGCGGCAGCACGGCCCGCACCGTGTTCCAGACGCCGAGCAGGTTGATGTCGATCACGCGCTCCCACTCCTCGGCGGAGACCATGCGGATCGTGGTCGTCGTCGGCGGGGCGATGCCGGCGTTGGCCATCGCGATGTCGACCCCCCCGAAGCGCTCGACGGTCTCGGCGACCGCGGCGCGCAGCGATCCGGCGTCGGTGACGTCGGCGGCGATCCCGATCGCCCGCTCGCCGAGCCGCTCGGCCGCGTCGCGGACCTCGTCGGCGTCGACGTCGAGCAGGGCAACGGATGACCCGCGCATGTGCAGCTGGCGCGCGGTCTCGTAGCCGATCCCGCGGGCGCCGCCGGTGACCAGCGCCACCTTCCCGTTCAGGTCGTAGGCGGGCATGGCGGGTGCCGGGCCTAGCTCTTGGCTGCCGGGGTCGGGGCGTCGCTCGCGATCCGCGCCTCGGCGTCGCGGATCGCCGCCGCGATGCGCGGGTCGCGCTCGCTGCGGCGGTCGAGCAGGGGGTTGAGCAGCCCGCGCAGGGCGGAGAGATAGCGCCACCAGCGCGGCGCGAAGATGCGCGGCGCGCGCTCTTCGATCCCTTTGACGACTGCCGCTCCGGCCTGTTCGGGGGTGATCCGCTTCATCAGGAAGTCGGGGGCGATTTCCTCCAGCACGCCGGCGCCGGGCCTGTCGAAGGTGTCCTGGACCATCCGCGTGTCGACCCAGCCGAAGTAGGCGACGCTGGCGCCGGCGCCGAACGGCATCAGCTCGGTTCGCAGGGCGCGGCCCATCTGCTCGGCCGCGGCCTTGGACACCATGTAGGAGCTGCCAAGCATCCCGTTGGCGAAGGCGGCGACCGAGGCGACGACGACGACGTGGCCCTTGCGCTCGGAGACCTGGGGCAGGGCGGCCCGCAGCGTGTGCCAGACGCCGAAGAGGTTGACCTCGACCACCCGCTCCCACTCCTCGGCCGGGACCGAGCGCATCGTGGCGATCGAGGGCGGCGCGAGGCCGGCATTGGCCATCGCGACGTCGAGCCCGCCGAAGCGCTCGACCGTCTCGGCCACCGCAGCCCGCATCGCGCCGGCGTCGGTGACGTCGGCGGCGATCCCGATCGCCCTCTCGCCGATCCGCTCGGCCGCCTCGCTCGCCTCCGCGGCGTCGAGGTCGACGACCGCGACCGAGGCGCCGCGCGCGTGCATCTGGCGGGCGGTCTCGAAGCCGATTCCCCGGGCGGCGCCGGTGACCAAGGCCACCTTTCCGTTCAGGTCGTAAGCGGGCACGCGGCAAGACTATTGCGTACCAGTGCCGACCGTCAGAGGGTGCTGAGGCACCCGCTCCTAGAATCCCGCCTCCATGCCCGGCTTCCGGCCCGTCGACGCCAAGCAGCCCTTCCCCGATCTCGAGCAGCGGGTGCTCGAGCGCTGGCGCGAGCGCGACGTCTTCCACCGCTCGCTCGCCCAGCGCGAGGGGGCGGAGGTCTGGAGCTTCTACGAGGGCCCGCCGACCGCCAACGGCCGTCCCGGCTCCCACCACGTCTTCTCCCGCGTCTTCAAGGACGTCTATCCCCGCTACAGGTCGATGTGCGGGTACCGGGTGCCGCGCAAGGCCGGCTGGGACTGCCACGGGCTGCCGGTCGAGCTGGAGGTGGAGAAGCGGCTCGGCATCTCCTCCAAGCAGGAGATCGAGGAGTTCGGCATCGCCGAGTTCAACGCGCGCTGCCGCGAGTCGGTCTTCGAGTACGTCGAGGAGTGGAACCGGCTGACCGAGCGGATCGGCTTCTGGGTTGACCTCGACGACCCCTACGTCACCCTCGACGACGACTACATCGAGTCGGTCTGGTGGTCGCTGAAGCGGCTCTGGGACGACGACCGGCTCTACGAGGGCCACAAGGTCGTGCCCTACTGCCCGCGCTGCGGCACCGCGCTCTCCTCGCACGAGGTGGCGCTCGGGTACCAGGACGTCGAGGACCCCTCTATATATGTGCGCTTCCCGCTGCTGGGCGAGGACGGGAGCGAGACCGGCGAGTCGCTGCTGGTCTGGACGACGACGCCCTGGACCCTGCCCGGCAACGTGGGGGTCGCCGCGGCGCCCGGCGTCACCTACGTCAAGGCCCGTGTCGACGGCGAGACGCTGATCGTGGCCGAGCCGCTGCTGGAGAAGGTGCTGGGCGAGGGCGCCGAGGTGGTCGGGCGGCTGGCTGGCGCCGACCTCGTCGGCGCCCGCTACCGGGGCCCCGTCTTCGCCCTCGCCGATGGCGGTCCGGAGAACGCCTTCCGCGTGCTGGCGGGCGACTTCGTCACCACCGAGGACGGCACCGGCCTGGTCCACATCGCGCCGGCCTTCGGCGAGGACGATTACGCCGTCGCCGCCGAGAACGGCATCTTCGACCCGACCAGCCACGGCACCCTCTACAACCCGGTCGGCCTCGACGGCAAGTTCACCGGTCAGGTCGCCGGCTTCGAGGGCAAGTTCGTCAAGGGCCCCGAGGTGACCCGGGCGCTGATCGACGATCTCGACCGCCGCGGCCTGCTCTTCCGCGAGCAGGTCTACGAGCACGCCTACCCGCACTGCTGGCGCTGCGGCACCCCGCTCCTCTACTACGCCAAGTCGAGCTGGTACGTCGCCACCTCCCAGGCCCGCGACCGCCTGCTCGCCAACAACGAGGCGATCGGGTGGCACCCCGAGCACATCAGGACCGGCCGCTTCGGCAAGTGGCTGGAGAACAACG
>DASUIY010000384.1:0-5173 GCA_036279555.1 Solirubrobacterales bacterium
TGCGCGTCCGGCCTCGAGGCCGTCAACATCGGCGCCCAGAAGGTCGGCTCCGGCTTCGAAGACCTCGTCTTCGCCGGCGGCGTCGAGTCCATGTCGCGGGTCCCGATGGGCTCCGACGGCGGCCCCTGGGCGATGGACCCCGAGACCAACTACGACACCTCCTTCGTCCCGCAGGGCATCAGCGCCGACCTGATCGCCACGGTCGAGGGCTTCAGCCGCGAAGACGTCGACGCCTACGCCGCCCGCTCGCAGGAGCGCGCCGCGGCGGCCCGCGAGGAGGGCCGCTTCGACAGCGCCGTGATCCCGGTCAAGGACCTGAACGAAAACACCGTGCTCGAGCAGGACGAGTTCATCCGCCCCGGCACCACGGTGGAAACGCTGGCCAAGCTCAACCCCTCCTTCGAGGCGATGGGCGACATGGGCGGCTTCGACGCGGTGGCCCTGCAGAAGTACCACTGGGTCGAGAAGATCGACCACGTCCACACCCCCGGCAACTCCTCGGGGATCGTCGACGGCGCCTCGCTGCTGGCGATCGGCAACGAGCAGACCGGCAACGACCTGGGCCTGCAGCCGAAGGCGCGCATCCTCGCCACCGCGGTCTCGGGCGCCGACCCGACGATCATGCTGACCGGCCCGGCGCCCGCCTCCAAGAAGGCGCTCGCCAAGGCCGGCATCGCCGTCGACCAGCTCGACCTGATCGAGATCAACGAGGCCTTCGCCGCGGTCGTCCTGCGCTTCGTCAAGGACATGGGCCTCGACATGGAGAAGGTCAACGTCAACGGCGGCGCGATCGCGATGGGCCACCCGCTCGGCGCGACCGGGGGCATGATCCTCGGCACGCTGGTCGAGGAGCTGCACCGCACCGGCGGCAAGTACGGGCTGGCGACGCTCTGCGTCGGCGGCGGCATGGGAATCGCGACCGTCGTGGAGGCGATCTAGATGGCAGAGAGCACGACCATCCGCTACGAGCGCGGCGAGGACGGCATCGTCGTCCTCACGCTCGACGACCCCAACCAGTCGGCGAACACGATGAACGCCGCCTACGTCGCCTCGATGGGGGCGACGGTGGACCGGCTCGAGGCCGAGAAGGACGAGATCAAGGGCGTCGTCCTCACCTCGGCGAAGAAGACCTTCTTCGCCGGCGGCGACCTCAACGACCTCAAGCAGGTGCGGCCGGAGCACTCGGCCGAACTGGCCGAGGGCCTGAAGGTCGTCAAGGGCCAGCTGCGCCGCCTGGAGACGCTCGGCGTCCCGGTCGTCGCCGCGATCAACGGCGCCGCCCTCGGCGGCGGCCTGGAGATCTGCCTCGCCACCCACCACCGGATCGCCGTCGACGACTCCAAGGTCAAGCTCGGCTTCCCCGAGGTCAAACTCGGCCTGCTGCCGGGCGGCGGCGGCGTCGTCCGCTCGGTGCGCATGTTCGGCATCGCCGACGCGCTGATGAAGCTGCTGCTGCAGGGGAAAGAACTGCGTCCGGACAAGGCGCTGGAGATGGGCCTGATCGGCGAGGTCGTCGCCACCCAGGACGACCTGGTCCCGGCCGCCAAGGCCTGGATCGAGGCCAATCCCGATGCGGTTCAGCCCTGGGACGCCCCCGGCTACAAGATGCCCGGCGGCACCCCGTCCAACCCGAAGCTGGCCCAGACCCTGCCGGCCTTCCCGTCCAACCTGCGCAAGCAGCTGAAGGGCGCCAACTACCCGGCCCCGCACCACATCATGGCGGCGGCGGTCGAGGGCGCCCAGGTCGACTTCGACAACGCGATCGAAATCGAGGGCCGCTACTTCGTCGACCTCGCCACCGGCCAGGTGGCGAAGAACATGATCCAGGCCTTCTTCTTCGACCTGCAGGAGGTCAACGGGGCCCGCAACCGGCCCGAGGAGATCGAGTCCTTCGATCCGAAGAAGATGGTCGTCCTCGGCGCCGGGATGATGGGCGCCGCGATCGCCTACGTCAGCGCCAAGGCCGGGATCGAGGTCGTGCTCAAGGACGTCGACCTCGAGGCCGCCGAGCGCGGCAAGGGCTACTCGCAGGGGCTGGTCGAGAAGGCGGTCTCCCGCGGCCGCATGAGCGAGGAGAAGGGCGCCGAGCTGCTGGCCCGGATCACCCCGACGGCCGATGCGGCCGACGCCGCCGGCGCCGAGCTGGTGATCGAGGCGGTCTTCGAGGACCCCGCGGTGAAGGCCCAGGTCTTCGCCGAGATCGAGCCCCACCTCGCCGAGGGCGCGCTGCTCGGCTCCAACACCTCGACCCTGCCGATCACCGGCCTCGCCGAGGGCGTCAGCCGCCCGGCCGACTTCATCGGGCTGCACTTCTTCAGCCCGGTGGACAAGATGCCGCTGCTGGAGATCATCAAGGGCGAGCAGACCAGCGAGGAGACGCTCTACCGCTCCCTCGACGTCGCCAAGAAGATCCGCAAGACGCCGATCGTGGTCAACGACTCGCGCGGCTTCTTCACCTCGCGCGTGATCGGGACGTTCATCAACGAGGGCATCGCGATGCTGACCGAGGGCGTGCCCGCGCCGACGATCGAGCAGGCCTCCTCGCAGGCCGGCTACCCGGCGCCGGTGCTGCAGCTCTCCGACGAGCTCAACCTCAACCTGATGCGGAAGATCCGCAAGGCCTACCAGGACGCGATGGAAGCCGAGGGCAACGCCTGGGCCGACCATCCCTCGACCACGGTGATCGACCGCATGCTCGACGAGTTCGACCGCGGCGGCCGGCTCGCCGGCAAGGGGTTCTACGAGTACGACGACGAGGGCAAGCGGGTGGGCCTCTGGAAGGGCCTCGCCGACGCCTTCCCGGCGGTCGAGGACCCCGCCTCGATCTCGCTGAAGGACCTCGAGGAGCGGATGATGTTCGCCGAGTCCCTGGAGACGGTGAAGTGCATGGACGAGGGCGTGATCGAGTCCGTCGCCGACGCCAACATCGGCTCGATCTTCGGCATCGGGTTCCCGGCCTGGACCGGCGGCGTGCTCCAGTACGTCGACGGCTACGAGGGCGGCCCGGCCGGCTTCGTCGCCCGGGCGCGCGAGCTCGCCGAGAAGTACGGTGAGCGCTTCGATCCACCCGCGTCCCTGGTCGAGCTGGCCGAGCGCGGCGAGACCTACGCGGAGCGGGGCGCTGCCCTGGCCGCCGCTTAGGGGAGAGGGGCGACCATGCCAGTCACCTTCACCAGCGAGCAGGAAGCGTTCGCCGAGGCGATCCGCGACCTCGCCTCTCGCGAGTGCGGGACGCGCGAGCAGCGCGACGCCCTCACCAACGGCGGGCAGGAGGTCCACAACCCCGAGCTGTACGCCAAGATCGCCGATCTCGGCTGGCTCGGGATCGCGGTCGCCGAGGAGTACGGGGGCACGGGCGGCGGCATGGTCGACCTCTGCCTCTTCCTCGAGGAGATGGCCTACGGCCAGATCCCGATCGGCGGCTTCCCGGTCACCGCGATCACCGCGGGCGCCTACGAGCGCTTCGGCACCGACGAGCAGAAGGCCGAGATCCTCGGCGGCATCGTCAAGGGCTCGGTCGAGGCGATCGCGATGTCCGAGCCGGAGGCCGGCTCCGACGTCGGCGCGCTGCGCTGCAAGGCGGTGCGCGAAAACGGCGGCTACACGATCAACGGGCAGAAGACGTGGATCTCCGAGGCGCACGTCGCCGACCACATCCTGCTCGTCTGCCGCACCGACGACAGCGGCTCCAAGCACGAGGGCCTGACGATGCTGAGCATCCCCAAAGGCGCCGACGGCGTCGAGATCCGCGGCATCGAGACGATGGGCGGGCGGATCGTCAACGACGTCTTCTTCGACGACTGCCACGTCCCCGCCGAGAACCTGCTCGGCGAGGAAGGCAAGGCCTGGATGCAGCTGATGGCGGGGCTCAACGTCGAGCGGCTGATCATCGCCGCGCAGTCGCTGGGCATCGCCCGGCGGGCGATGGACGACGTGCTGGTCTACGTCAAGGAGCGCAAGCAGTTCGGCCGCCCGATCGGCAGCTTCCAGACGATCTCCCACCGGCTCGCCGACCTCGCGACCGAGCTCGAGTGCAGCCGCCTGCTCACCTACGACGTCGCCGCCCGCGTCGACGCCGACCCGACCCAGCTCTTCCCCCGCGAGGCCTCGATGGCCAAGCTCAAGGTGACGGAAACCGCGAAGAAGATCTCGCTCGAAGGGATGCAGATGATGGGCGGCTACGGCTACGCGACCGAGTACGACATGGAGCGCCACGTCCGCACGACCCTGGTCTCCACCATCTACGGTGGCACCAGTGAGATCCAGCGGGAAATCATCGCCAAGACGATGGGGCTTTGAGATCGCGGTAGGGGCGGCGGGCTGAGATGGACAGCCCGCTGCTGGCCTCAATCGCGCTGCCGGTCGCGATCGCCGCGATCATGTGCAGCCTCGGCCTGGCGCTGACGCCGGCCGACTTTCGCCGCGTGCTCGTCGCCCCGCGCGGGGTCGCGATCGGGATGCTCAACCTGGCGCTGATCTCGCCCCTGCTCGCCTTCGCGATGGCCGAGCTCTTCGCGCTGCCGCCCGAGCTCGCCGTCGGCCTCGTCCTGCTCGGCGCCTCGCCGGGCGGGATGATGGCCAACATGCTGACGCACCTGGCGCGGGGCGACACGGCGCTCTCGGTGACGATGACGGCGATCAGCAGCGTCGCCTCGGTGGTCACGGTGCCGCTCTTCCTCGGGCTCTCCTCCGAGCACTTCGGCGCCGGGTCCCTGGGGGAGGTCAGCATGCCGGGCGTGGTCGCCCTGGTGTTCGCGATCACCGTGATCCCGGTGGCGATCGGCATGACGCTGCGCCGGCGCTGGCCCGAGCGGGTCGCGGTGGCCTATCCACGGGCCCGGGCCGCATCGCTCGGCCTCTTCGCCCTCGTCATCGTCGGCGCGATCGTCAGCGAGCACGACACCGTCGCCGAGAACGCCGCCGACGTGGCGGGGGCGGCCCTGGCGCTGAACCTGGCGGCGATGGCGATCAGCTTCGCGATCTCGAAGCTGGCCCGCCTCGACGACCGCCAGGCGACGGCGATCGCGCTCGAGCTCGGGATCCACAACGCGACGCTCGCGATCGCGGTCGGCGCCGCGAGCCTGGGCGCGCTCGCCGTCGGCAGCGTCGCGATCGCGGCGCTCGCCATCCGCAAGCTCGCGATCAAGGAGGCGCGCATCGGGACCCTCGAGAT
>DASUIY010000385.1:0-2499 GCA_036279555.1 Solirubrobacterales bacterium
CGGCGGTCACCAACATGTCAAGCCCAGGTAAGGTTCTTCGCGTTGCGTCGAATTAAACCACATGCTCCGCTGCTTGTGCGGGCCCCCGTCAATTCCTTTGAGTTTTAGCCTTGCGGCCGTACTCCCCAGGCGGGGCACTTAGTGCGTTAGCGACGGCACGGGAGGAGTCGACACCTCCCACACCTAGTGCCCATCGTTTACGGCGTGGACTACCAGGGTATCTAATCCTGTTCGCTCCCCACGCTTTCGCGCCTTAGCGTCAGTACCGTCCCAGCGAGCTGCCTTCGCTATTGGTGTTCCTCCTGATATCTGCGCATTCCACCGCTACACCAGGAATTCCACTCGCCTCTTCCGGACTCTAGCCCTGCAGTATCCATCGGCTTTCAAAGGTTGAGCCTTTGACTTTCACAACGGACTTATAGAGCCACCTACGCGCGCTTTACGCCCAATGATTCCGGACAACGCTTGCTCCCTACGTATTACCGCGGCTGCTGGCACGTAGTTAGCCGGAGCTTCTTGTGGAGGTACCGTCAATCCACTCGGCTATTCACCGGTGAACCTTCGTCCCTCCTGAAAGGGGTTTACAACCCGAAGGCCGTCTTCCCCCACGCGGCGTTGCTGCGTCACGCTTTCGCGCATTGCGCAAGATTCCCCACTGCTGCCTCCCGTAGGAGTCTGGGCCGTGTCTCAGTCCCAGTGTGGCTGATCGTCCTCTCAGACCAGCTACCCATCGTTGCCTTGGTAGGCCGTTACCCCACCAACAAGCTAATGGGCCGCGAGCCCCTCCCAATGCGGAGGCCGAAGCTTCCTTTAGTGCACAGACTTGAATCTGTGCACCACATCCGGTATTAGCCCGAGTTTCCTCGGGTTGTCCCGGTCATCGGGGCAGGTTACTCACGTGTTACTCACCCGTTCGCGGCTTTGCCCCAGGGCAAGCCCTGGTTCGTCGCACCACTTGCATGTGTTAAGCACGCCGCCAGCGTTCGTCCTGAGCCAGGATCAAACTCTCCGTGAAAGGTACTTCTTACAGAGAGCTGTCATGCCTGGCAAATTGCAAATCGCCGGGTACACATACTCGGCGACCGGCATGACGGGTAAATCAGACCACCCGGCGCGCTGGCGCACCGAGTGGATCGGGCTCAAACATCCCACGGACACGCATGTCCGCGGGGTGCACGCTGCTCAGTTTTCAAAGACCGCTGCGCCTCCGAGCGACGGGACTCGCCGCTCATCACGCACGGGCCAGGCACAGGGCCTTGCCCAGAGGGACGAAGGAGTATAGCGCCGCCGCGGCGATTTGCATAGCCGGCGCTAGGCGACGGCGCGAAGGCGGCGGAAGCGCCGCTTGCCGACCTGCAGGACGCGGCCGTCCAGGGCCGCCTGGGGCATGTCCAGGCTGCCCGAAGGGAGCGCCTCGCCGTCGAGCTTGACGCCCCCCTGCTCGATCAGCCGCCGCGCCTCGCTGGAGCTGATCCCGAAGAGATCGCTCATCAGGCGGGGCATATGAATCGTCTCGCCGCCGTTGCCGAGGTATGGCCCGAGCGCGGCCTCCTCGACGTCCTCCGGTGCCTGGCGCTCGACGAAGAGGCGGTTGAAGTGCCCCTCCGCTGCACGCGCCGCCTCGGCGTCGTGGAAGCGCTCGACGACGCCTCGGGCCAGCGCCCGCTTCGCCTCGTTCGGCGCCACGTCCCGCGGCGGCTCCGACCCCAGGACGAGCCGGTAGTAGCCGGGCATCGCCGTGTCGGGCACCCGCATCGTCTTGCCGAACATCTCCTCGGGCTCGTCGGCGACCCCGATGTAGTTGCCGAGCGACTTGCTCATCTTCTGCACGCCATCGGTGCCGACCAGGATCGGCATCGTCAGGACCGACTGGGGCTTCTGGCCGTAGGCGGACTGGACGTCGCGGCCGAAGAGCAGGTTGAACTTCTGGTCGGTCCCCCCCAGCTCGACGTCGGCCTCGACCGCCACCGAGTCGTAGCCCTGCAGCAGCGGGTAGAGCAGCTCCAGGGCCGCGATCGGCGCCCCGGCGGCGAGCCGCTTCTGGAAGTCGTCGCGCTCGATCAGGCGGGCCACCGTGGTCTGGGCGAGCAGCCCCAGCAGCTCCTCGGGCGCCATCCGCAGCCACTCGCTGTTGTGGCGGACCTCGGTCAGCTCGCGGTCGAGCAGCTTGAACGCCTGCTCCTGGTAAGTGGCGGCGTTGGCCTCGATCTCCTCGGCCGAGGGCAGCGGCCGGGTGCTGGAGCGGCCGCTGGGGTCGCCGATCCGGGCCGTGAAGTCGCCGATGATGAGGACGACGGTGTGGCCGGCGTCCTGGAACTCGCGCAGCTTCTCCAGCACGACCGTGTGGCCGAGGTGGATGTCCGGCGTGGTCGGGTCGATCCCGAGCTTGACGCGCAGGGGCCGCCCGGCGGCCAGCTGCTCGGACAGCATCCCCGCCGGCAGCACGTCGACCGCGTTGCGCGTCAGGTCCGCCACGGCCCCAATGCTAGACTGCCTCCC
>DASUIY010000386.1:0-4482 GCA_036279555.1 Solirubrobacterales bacterium
TGATCTACGCTTTTCGCATGGCCATTCGCATCGCGCTGTTTGCTGTCCCCGACCGCTGCGGTTGCCGGGTTGGTGCTGTTGCTGAACGGAGCTGATTCCGCACCACATCGATTGAACCCGCGTCTAACAAGCTGCCATGCCGGAGGAGGGACTCGAACCCCCGACACGCGGATTATGATTCCGCTGCTCTAACCAGCTGAGCTACTCCGGCGGGGAGTGGATCGTAGCGATGGAGGGGCGGCCTTCGCCGGGGCGCGGTTAGGCTTAGCCTTGGGACATGACGCAGGAGCTGGACAGGGCGGTTAGGACGGTTCTGCGGGACTGCCTGCGGATCGAACCTGGCGAAGAGGTGCTGGTGATCTGCAACCCGGTCACCGAGGACATCGGCGCCTTGATGCGGATCGAGGCTGAGGGTGACGGGGCGTTCGCGACGCTCGCGGTGATCTCCGAGCTCGACTCCAACGGGGCCGAGCCGCCGACGCCGGTCGCGGCAGCGATGGTCGCCGCCGAAGTCGTGCTGGCGCCGACGATCCAGTCGCTCTCCCACACCAACGCGCGCCGCGCCGCGACTCAGGCCGGCGTGCGGATCGCGACGCTGCCCGGGGTCACCGAGGACATGCTCTCGCGGCTGATGAACGCCGACATGCGCACCCTGCGCCGGCGGGGCGCGGCGATCGCCGCCGCGCTGCGCAGCGGCGAGGAGGCGCGGATCACCTGCCAGCACGGCAGCGACCTGCGGCTCGGGCTGAAGGACCGGATCCCGATCGCCGACGCCGGCGTGCTCAACGCTCCGGGCGCATTCGGCAACCTGCCCTGCGGCGAGGCGTTCGTCGCCCCCACCACCGCCGAGGGGACGCTGGTCGTCGACGGCTCGATCGCCGGCGTGGGCAAGGTCGAGACCCCGGTCGAGCTGACCGTTCGCGACGGGCACCTGACCGACGCGACCGGCCCGGAGGGCGCGGCCCTGCTCGAAATGCTGACCATGCACGGCGAGGATGGCACCAACGTCGCCGAGCTGGGCATCGGCACCAACGAAGAGGCCACCCTGACCGGCAACATCCTCGAGGACGAGAAGATCCTCGGCACCGCCCACGTCGCCTTCGGCGCCTCCGCCGCGATCGGCGGCACCGTCCAGGTCCCCGTCCACCTCGACTGCGTGATCGTCGAGCCGACCGTGGAAGTGGACGGCAAGGAGATCGTCCGCGGCGGCCAGCTGCTGATCTGACCCGGTGACGCCCTCCCTCCTCGCCGTCCCGAACGTCTCCGAGGGGCGCGACGCCGGTCGCATCGCCGGCCTGCAGAGCGCCTTCGCGCGCGGGGCGACCCTGCTCGACCTCCACTCCGACGCCGATCACCACCGCACCGTGCTCACCCTGGCGGCGGGCCCCGTGCCGCTGCGCGACGCGCTTCTCTCCGGCGCCGCGCAGGCGATCGAGACCGTCGACATGAGCGGATACGACGGCCTGCACCCGGCGGTCGGCGCGCTCGACGTCTGCCCGGTCGTCTGGCTGGACCCTGCAGACCGCGACGCCGCTCGCGACGAGGCGGTCGAGCTTGCGGCCCAGATCGGCGGTATCGGCGTCCCCGTCTTCCTCTACGGCGATCTTGCCCGCCGCCCCGAGCACGCCGAGCGCGCCTACTTCCGCAACGGCGGGCTCGCCGAGCTCTGGCTGCGGATGGAGGGCGGCGAGCTCCACCCCGATCACGGGCCCGCCCTTCCCCACCGGACCGCGGGCGTGACGCTGGTGACCGCGAGGCCGCCTCTGGCCGCCTTCAACGTCGAGCTCGACAGCAACGACCCCGAGCTTGCCGGCTCGGTCGCGGCGGGCCTGCGCGAGTCGGGGGGCGGCCTGCCGGGCGTGCGGGCGCTCGGGCTGGCGCTCTCCAGCGGCCGCACGCAGGTCTCGACCAACGTCCACGACCCCCTTGCGGTGCCGCTGGCCGAGGTGGTCGAGCGGGTCCGGGCGCTGTCCGCTCCGCTCGGCGCGCACCCGGTCGAAGCCGAGGTCGTCGGCTTGGTCCCGGCGGCCGCCCTCGCCGGCTATCCCTCCGACGTGCCGATCCGCGACTTCGATCCCGCCATGCAGACGATCGAGGCGCGCCTGCGGCCCGCCGCGTAAGTCGTCCGAACGCTAGATTCAGCCCATGGCACAGACGAAGAAGAAGCGCCGCCGCAAGCATCGCGGCACCCAGGGAGGCCGTGTCGATGCCAACCGCCGGCCGTCGCGCCCGCGCAGCCGCGCCGAGGCGAAAGCCCGCGCCCGCGCCGGCACCAAGAAGAAGGGCGCACCGCGCGGCGACCACCCGCCGACCTGGCGCAGCGCGATCACTCGCGGCCTGGTCGCGGCCGTCATCTTCACCGTCCTGCTCGTGCTGATCTTCAAACGCTCGTTCGGCTCGGCGCTCGGCCTCGGCGCCTTCATGCTCGCCTTCTACATCCCCGCGGGCTACTACATGGACATGCTGATGTGGCGACGCCGGGAGCGGGCGCGGATACGCGCTGCCGAACGACCGTGAACCTCGACATCCGCCAGCTCACGGTTGGCGCGATTGCCGAGAACTGCTTCATCGTCCGCCGCGAAGGCTCCGGCAAAGGGCTCGTCATCGATCCGGGCGAGGAGCCGGACCGGATCCTGGCCGAGATCGACGACATCGGGGTGAAGGTCGAGGCGATTCTGATCACCCACTGCCATTTCGACCACATCGGCGCCGTCGCCCCGGTGGCGAGGATGACCGGCGCCCCGGTCTACTGCCCGAAGATCGAGGTCCCGGTGCTCGCCGACATCATGTCCTTCGTGCCGATGGCCGACCTCGGCCCCTACGAGAGCTATGACGCCGACGTGGCGGTGGAGGGCGGGGAGACCCTCGAGCTGGCCGAGCTCACCCTCGACGTCATCTTCACCCCGGGCCACAGCCCGGGCCACGTCACCTACTCGGTGCGCGACAACGACACGATCTTCTCGGGCGACGTGCTCTTCCAGGGCTCGGTCGGGCGGGTCGACCTGCCGGGAGGCGACTGGCCGACCCTGATGCAGTCGATCCGCACCCTGGTCGAGTCCCTCCCCCCGGAGACCGGCGTATACCCGGGCCATATGGGCGTCACGACGCTGGGAGCCGAGCGGGCGACGAACCCCTTCCTCGCCGAACTCTCGGGGTAGGGCGCCGAGCCACCCTCGGCAGGTAAGGTCGCGCACTGTGGCGGGACCCAAGTACCAAGCCCCTCGCGGGACGTTCGACGTCCTGCCGTCGGGCGCGCGCACGCGGGGGAGGATCGCCGAGACCGCCTCGGCGATCTTCGCCCGGGCGGGCTACGAGCCGATCGCCACGCCCAGCTTCGAGGACACGGAGCTGTTCGAGCGGGGTGTCGGCCACTCCACCGACATCGTTCGCAAGGAGATGTTCACCTTCGAGGACAAGGGAGGGCGCAGCCTCACCCTGCGCCCGGAGGGGACGGCGCCGATCTGCCGCGCCTATGTCGAGCACGGCATGCACAAGCTCGCGCAGCCCGTGAAGCTCTCCTACGCCGGCCCGTTCTTCCGGCACGAGCGCCCCCAGGCCGGGCGCTACCGGCAGTTCCACCAGCTCGGGATCGAGGCGATCGGCAGCGATGCGCCGCTCGCCGACGCGGAGGCGATCGGGCTGTTCGCCGAACTCGTCGCCGAGCTCGGCGTCCCGGGGGTCGAGCTGCGGCTGGGGAGCCTGGGTTCGATCGGCACCCGCCAGGCGTACCTGGAGGAGCTCAAGGCGCACCTTCGCGCTCACGAGGAAGAGTTGTCCAAGGAGGTGCGCGAGCGGATCGACGCCAACCCCCTGCGCGCCTTCGACTCCGACGACGAAGGCACCCGCGCGGCGATGGCGTCGGCGCCGAAGCTGGTCGAGCGCCTCGAGGGCGAGGACGCCGAGCACTTCGGGGAGGTGCGCGCCCTGCTCGACGCGGCGGGCGTCGATTACGAGATCGACCCGACCCTGGTGCGAGGCCTCGACTACTACACGCGGACGATCTTCTCCTTCGTCTGCGACCGCCTCGGCGCCCAGTCGGAGATCGGCGGCGGCGGTCGCTACGACGGCCTGGTCGAGCAGCTGGGGGGGCCGCCGACGCCGGCGATCGGGTGGGCCGCGGGAATCGAGCGGATCGCGCTGGCGCTCGACGAGGACGAGGCTCCCGCCGGGCGGGACGTCTTCGTCGCCACCGCCGAGGAGGAGCCCGACCGCCGTGCGCTGGCCCTGCTCCTGGCCGGCGAACTGCGCAAGGCGGGGCTCTCGGCCGAGGTCGACCTGGGCGGGCGCGGCCTCAAGGGCCAGCTCAAGCACGCAGACCGCCTCGGCGCGCGCCGCGTGCTGATCCTCGAGGGCGCCGGGGCCGCCCAGCTGCGCGACATGCGCAGCGGCGAGCAGCGCACGGTCGACACCGGCAACCTGATCGAGGAGATCACGGGAGGGCAGGCATGACCGGCTTCCCGGCGCTGAAGCCGAACGGCTTCC
>DASUIY010000387.1:0-2595 GCA_036279555.1 Solirubrobacterales bacterium
CGCCTGTCGCGCCGCCCCCGCGAACGCGATGTCCCGATCAGCCACGCGCCGATCCTATGTCAGCTCAGGCCTCGGCGGGCTCGGGGTCGCTGCTGCCGGCCTCGAAGCTGAGGTCGGGCAGGGCGCGGTCCAGCCAGGACGGCATCCACCAGTTCCAGGCGCCCAGCAGCTTCATCGCGGCGGGGACGAGGATCAGGCGGACCAGGGTCGCGTCGAGGGCGATCGCCACCGCGCAGCCCACCCCCAGCTCCTTGATCGAGGGCACGCCGGTGAGGACGAAGACGCCGAAGACCGCGGTCATGATCGCCGCGGCCGAGGAGATCGTGCGGGCGCTGGTCGCCAGCCCTTCGGCGACGGCGCGCTCGTTGTCGCCGTGCTCGAGGTAGCGCTCGCGCATGCGCGACATCAGGAAGACCTCGTAGTCCATCGAGAGGCCGAAGACGATGGCGAAGATCAGCGGCACGTTGATCGTGTCCAGCGCCCCCAGGCTTTCGAAACCGAGCAGGCCGTCGAGCCAGCCCCACTGGAAGATCGCGACGAGGACGCCGAACGCAGCGCCGATCGAGAGCAGGTTCATCAGCACCGCCTTCAGCGGCAGCAGCAGCGAGCGCAGCATCACGACCAGGACGAGGAAGCTGAGCGCGAGGACGAAGAGCACGATCTTCCACATCGAGCCGTTGATCTGGGCGCGGGCGTCGTCGCTGCGGGCGGTCTCGCCGCCGACCTTGACGGTGGCGACCTGGCTCAGGGCGGTGATGGGAATGACGGTGTCGCGCAGCCGCCCGATCAGGGCTCGAGTCGCCTCGGACTCGCTGGGGGCGCTCGGGGTCGCCTGGACCAGGATGTCGCCACCGGCATACACTGGCGGGAAGACGCTGTCGATGCCCGGCGTCCCGGCGAGGGTGCGCGAGAAGGAGAGGACGGCGACGCGGTCGGCGCGACTCGGGTTCGGGCCGTCGAAGGAGGCGACGACCTGGACCGGGTCGGCGGCGCCGCCGAGCCGCTCGGCGACCAGCTCGTTGCCGACCCGCACGTCGCTCTCCTTCGGGAACTGCTCGAGCGCGCCCGTGCCGGTCTCGACCGAGAGCAGCGGCGCCGCCAGCGTCAGCAGGACGGCGGAGACGCCGATCACGGCGACCCAGGGGTGCGCCATCACCCGGTTGGTCCAGCGCACCCAGAAAGCCTCGCGGTCGGGGCGCTCGCCGCGCCGGCGGAAGATGCCCAGCACCTTGGCGACGATGCCGCCCGGCATCACCCGGTCGCCGAGCATCGCGATCAGCACCGGGAGCAGGGTGGTCGCGGTGAGGATCGAGACCGCGACGACGGTCATCGCCCCCAGCGCCATCGAGCGCAGGGCCTGGTTGTCGACCATCCACAGCCCCGCCAGCGAGACGATCACGGCGAGGCCGGAGAAGGTCACCGCCAGGCCGGAGGTAGCGAGCGCCTCCGAGCGCGCGGCATCGGGGTCGCGTCCCTTCGCCCGCTCCTCGCGGTAGCGGGCGAGGATGAAGAGCGAGTAGTCGATCGCGACCCCGATCCCGATCATCGAGGCCATGTTGGTGACGAAGACCGAGGTGCTCATCTGCAGCGAGAGGAAGTAGATGAGGGCGCCGGTGACGATCACGCTGACGAAGCCGAGGGTCAGCGGCAGCACCGCCGCCGCGAGCGAGCCGAAGACGACGAGGAGGATCAGGGCGACGATCGGGAAGCCGCCCGCCTCGGCTTTGGAGAGGTCTTCCTTGGAGAGCTCCTGAAGCCCGGCCCAGACGGTCGGCTGCCCGGCCAGGTAGGTGGTCACGCCCTCCTCGGCGACGCCGAGGTCGAGGTCTTCGCGCAGGATCGTGGCCGAATCGGTCTGGCGGTCTGCCGACTGCTCGCTGCGCAGGGGGAGCAGGGCGGAGCCGGTGCTCCGCAGCGAGGCCTCCGCGCGGCGGACCGCCTTAGCGGGAAGCGTCGTTTCGTCGAGGCCGGCGACGGCGCGGCGGACCCGGCCGATCGCCGCGGCTTCGGCGGCCGCCCCGGCGCCCGGCTCGGCCCGCAGCAGCACGGTGATGCCGCCGGTCTCCTCGGCGAAGTCCCGCTGGAGCGAATCGCTCACCGCCTTCGACTCGCTTCCCGGCACGTCGAAGCCGCCGCCCGTGAGGTGGTCGGTCTGGTTCATGGCGAACGGCAGCGCCAGTGCGACGACACCGACCCAGGCGAGCAGGACCAGACGGCGGCGGCGGCCGAGGAACCCTGCGAGCTTGACCATGAAGTCGTGCATTGGCTGGATGGCCAGCTTTTCGCAGAGAACCGCGGTCGTCTGTGAGGACACTCACGCCTGGCGCGAAACTCGGGATATGTCCGGCTGAAACCGGGTGCTACTCGCTGACCAGCAGGTACCGCGCAGATGCCGCGCCGGCGGCGAGGGCGCCGCTGTTGTCCCGGCTCGGGTCCGAGAGGGCCTGCAGGGCGAAGCCGTCGCCGACCGCGAAGAGGTAGGAGACGATCGCCTCGGCGTCGAAGCGGAGGCTGAGCACTCCCTCGCGCTCCTTCGCCTTGAGGACCTCCGCCACGTGGGAGCGGGTCAGCTCGAAGAGCTGGCCGACCTCGTGC
>DASUIY010000388.1:0-2688 GCA_036279555.1 Solirubrobacterales bacterium
CGTGAAGATTAGCTGACCAGCCAGCCACCGCCCCGCTGTAGCTTTCCGGGCCGTGCCTGGCAAGCGCCCCATCAACGCCGGCCTCCCCGCGGCCGAAGCGGAGACGAGCGAGCCTCAGCCGACGTCGCCGGCGAAGAAGCAGCCCAGGCGCCGGCGCAGGCCGGTGCCCGCGGCCCTGAAGGCGGTCGGCGGACTGGTTGCGGTCGCGATCGTATTCCTCGCCGCAGCCGTGCTCGGAGGCGGTGGCTCGAACAAGGACGCTCCCGAGCCGGCGCCGGCGCCCACGCAGGCCTTCCCGGAGACGAGCGCCGACGGGACGGAGACTCCTGCTGCCGAGGCAGCCGAAGAGCTTGGGTACCCCTCCTTCGCGACCAACAACACGACGCGGGTCGGCGGTTCGGACCCCACCGCGATCGCCGCGGCCGTGACCCTCGCCGTATTCCCCTCTGCAACCACCGCGCAACGGCCCGCGTCGGTCACGATCGTCGACGAGGACGACTGGCAGGGGGCGGTCGCCGCCTCGGTGCTGATGGCGGAACCGCTGCGCTCGCCGCTTCTGGTCTCCACCGGGGGCGACCTGCCCGAGCCGACCGAGCAGGCCCTCGCCGCGCTGGCCCCCCTCGGCAGCGCCGAGGCCGGCGGCACCCAGGCCTTCGTCGTCGGCGACGCCGCGACTCCGGGCGAGCTGAAGACCCACCGAGTCGACGGGCCCGGCCCGGCCGCGCTCGCGGCCTCGATCGCGACCGAGCGCGACAAGCTCTTCGACGGTCCCCCGGCTCATTTCGTGCTTGCCCCCGAAGCAGAGCCGGAGCTCGCCATCCCAGCCGCCGCCTGGGCGGCGCGCTCGGGCGACCCGGTGCTCTTCGCCGAGGCCGAGAAGCTGCCGACGGCGACCGCGCAGGTACTGCGCACGCACCCGAAGGTCCCCGTCTACGTGCTCGGCCCGTCTTCGGCGATCTCCTCGGACGTGGTGCGGGAAGTCGCCGAGATAGGCGGGCGGGCCCGGCGTGTCTCCGGCGAGGATCCGGTCGCGAACGCGATCGCGCTCGCGCGCTACGCCGGCGGCGACTTCGGCTGGAACGTCAACGACCCAGGCCACGGCTTCGTCATCGCGCGCAGCGACGCCCCGCTGGCCGCAGCCGTCGCTTCGCCGCTCTCGGCCTCGGGCACCTGGGGGCCGCTGCTGCTCACCGACGACGCCGGTACGCTGCCGGCGGCGCTGCGCGAGTACCTGCTAGACGTCAAGCCGGGGTACACGACAGATCCGACCCGCGCCTTCTACAACCACGTGTGGGTGATCGGAGACCAGGAGGCCATCGACGTGAATCAGCAAGCCGAGATCGACCAGCTGGCCGAACTGGCCAAGATCGGAGAGGCGGAACCGTGAGCGAAGCAGAGAACCCCGCCCTGCTGGGCGCCGCCGATCCGGTCACCGCGGAGGACATCCGGGCCCTCGCCGGAGCGTCCACCCCACACTTCGCCCTCCAAGTTCGCAACCGGATCCGCCGGCTGATCGCGCCACTGGCCGCCGACGACCCGGCCCGGATCGAAGGCGAGCGCAAGATCGCCGAGCTCGAGGACCTCGCCGAGCACAGCGGCGATCCCCGCGGCACCATGGGCATCGCCCCTCACTGACCCGTCCGACCGCATCTCTCCGCCCCCCGAGCGGTTACCGGAGCTCTGGCCCATAACGGAAGGGGAATCCCATGGACGCGCTGAAGCAGAGAAGGCCCTCGCCGGCGATGGTCGTGGCGATCGTCGCGCTCGTCGTCGCGCTGGCGGGAACCGCCTACGCCGCCCAGACGATCAACGGCGGCGCGATCAAGAAGCAGACGATCGGCGGCGGCAAGCTCAAGCAGAAGACGCTGACCGGGTTCCAGATCAACACGAACAAGCTGGGCGTCGTGCCGGCGGCAAAGAGAGCGGCCCACACCTACTGGGCCGTGGTCAACAACCCAAACGGGGCCGGCAACGCCGCGCTGGCGCGGGCCAGCGACGCAGGGGTAACCGCGACCGAGGGAGGCGGCGCCGTCACGGTGGCGTTCCCGGCGGACGTGAGCGGCTGCGCCAACGTGGCCGGTCGCGACAACGCCGGCACGTCGGTTCCGGGCGCCGGCTACGCGCAGACGAACAGCTCGCCGGCCAGCGCCAACGCGATCGAGGTCCGCACGCGCGACGAGAAAGGGCTCGACGCGGACGCCGACTTTCACCTGATCGTCGTCTGTCCATAGCGCGCCAAAGCTTGCCGATGGGCCGATTTCCTGCCACACAGGGGGTGTTTTCGGCCCATCGGCAGAGGCGAGCGCTAGGCTGCGCGGGATGAGCGACTCTTCGCACGGGTTCAAGCAGGGCGACAAGGTCTGGGTCGAGGACGGCGACGGCAAGCACCATCCCGGGATCTTCGTCGCCGACAACGAGAGCTCCGGCTGGTTCGGCGGTGGCCCCAGCGCCTACGTGGTCCACCCCGAGGCCAAACAGGCCGAGGTAGTCTCGACCTTCCGCATCACGCCGCGCGAGGAGTAGTCCGGCGAAAACTGGTGGGGGAGCCTCGTCACCCAATTACGCTCGGGCTGCGAAACCGGCATCAGGGTTCACAAGCTCAAGCTGAGACGGGCCTCGGGGTGGAGGGTTGAAAGCTTGTGTGCTTCGAGGGGCTGTCGGGTGCCCCTCCCAAAACACTCAAGCGCG
>DASUIY010000389.1:0-4139 GCA_036279555.1 Solirubrobacterales bacterium
CGGGCCGGCCAGCTGTCCACCTTGCTGGCGGCGTCGACGACCCGCCGCAGGGCCTCGGTGACCGCGTACTCCGAGGCGGAGAGGAAGCAGTCCTCCTTCGAGGAGAAGTTCTCGTAGAAGGTGTTGCGGGCGATCCCCGCCCGGCTCACGATGTCGGCGACGGTGACGGCCCGGTAACCCTTCTCGACGGTCTCCTCGGCGAGGGCGGCGATGATCCGGGCGCGCTGGTGCTGGGTGATGAACTCCCGCGACAACGGGTGCCTTCCCGGCGGCATTCTGGTCGCCTGAGGAGCGCGTTCAGCCACGAAAGCCAGGGTACCCACAGCAGTTCCTTATGCCAAGGTGGACGTATCGGCCGAATACCGTTACAGTACCGAGGCCCAGACAAGCGGTTCCCCTGATCGAGGAAGAGGAAGGATCGGAATGGGAGAGCAGGCCGAACCCAAGGTCCTGGCAGGGGCTGAGGAGGCCGGTGAGATGGGGGCGACGCCTCCCCACGCTTCCACACTCAAGCTGGTGATTTCACCCAAGCGCGAAAGGATCTTGGAGGGGATGCTCCACTCGGTCGGGTCGGACGGCTACGACGCGACGTCGGTGCGCACGGTGCTCGATTCCACCGGGCTCTACCGTCAGGCTTTCTACGACCTCTTCCCCGACAAGGAAGCCTGCTACCTGGAGGCGTTCGACCTCGGGATGGAGCGGCTGGATGCACAGGTGCAGGCCGCGGCCGCCCCTGAGAAGACTTGGCAGGGGAAATTGCGCGCAGGTCTCGGAGCCCTGCTGCAGGCGCTCGACAACGAGCCCGATCTCGGCCGCGCCCTGATCGTCGAGGTCCATGCGGCAGGGCCAGAGGCGCTCGAGAAGCGCTCGAAGGTGATGAAGCGGATCACCGATTTCATCGATTCCGCGCGGGCGGCTCCGGGCGAGGGGGAGTCGCCGCCGCCGATCGCCCCGGAGGGCATCGTCGCGGGCATCCACTCGGTCGTCCACGCCCGGCTGGCGACGGGCGCCACCGAGGGCTTCCGCGAGCTGCTGCCCGAGTTCATGTACTTCGCGGTGCTGCCCTACTTCGGCTCCGAGCTCGCCGAGCAGGAGATGCAGGCCGCTAGAGCCTGACCAGGTTCTCCGCCTCGATCCCGCGGGTTACCCCGCGGAAATCGACCACCAGCGAAGCAGTGGACACCACGTCCTCGTAGTCGACGCTCGGGTGGGCCGTGACTATGGCGGCCAGGTCGGCGCCGGCGAGCCCCTCGGCCAGGTCGACCGAGTCGAGGCCGAGGTCTGCGAGGTGGGGGACATGAGGGTCGTGGTAGGAGACGTCGGCGCCGAGATCGGCCAGCTGCTTGGCGATCGTGAGGGCCGGCGACTCGCGGACGTCGCCGACGCCGGCCTTGTAGCTGAGGCCGAGGAGGAGGATCTTCGAGTCCTTGACCGGCTTGCCGGCCTCGTTCAGCGCACGCGCGATCCGCTCCACGCAGAAAGCCGGCTGGGTCTGGTTCACCTTTCCCGCGAGCTCGATGAACTCGGGGTAGAAGTCGTGCTCACGCGCCTTGAAGGCGAGGTAGAACGGGTCGACGGGCAGGCAGTGCCCGCCCATCCCGGGGCCGGGGTCGAAGCGCATGAAGCCGAAGGGCTTCGTCGAGGCGGCGTCGATCACCTCCCAGACGTCGATCCCGAGCCGGTCGCAGAGCTGCGCCAGCTCGTTGACGAGGGCGATGTTGACCGAGCGGAAGATGTTCTCCAGCAGCTTCGAGAGCTCCGCCGCCTCCGGCGTCGTCAGGACCACGACCTCGTCGCAGATCCGCGAGTAGAGGGCCTCGGCGCGTTCCGAGCAGGCCGGGGTGAGGCCTCCGACGAGCTTCGGCGTGGTGCGGACGGTGTAGTCGGTGCGACCCGGGTCGATCCGCTCCGGAGAGAAGGCGAGGTGGAAATCGCGGCCGGCGGAAAGCCCGGACTCCTCGAGGATCGGCAGCAGCCGCTCTCGGGTGGTGCCGGGGTAGGTCGTCGACTCGAGCACGACCAGCTGCTCGGGCTGGAGCACTCCCGACAGCGCAGTCGCCGATTCGAGCATGTAGGTGAGGTCGGGCTCGCGCGAGCCCGTCAGCGGCGTCGGGACGCAGATCACGATTGCTTCGCATGAGGCGAGATCCGCCTGGTTGGAGGTCGCGCGCAGGCGCTTTCCGAGCGGCGCGAGCGTGGCGTCCGGGATGTCCTCGACGTGGCTGCGGCCGGCGTTCAGGCTCTCGACCTTGCGCGCGTCCGTGTCGAGCCCGACCACCTCGTCCCCCGCCTCGGCAAAGGCGACGGCAAGCGGCAAGCCGACGTATCCGAGCCCGACTATCCCGATCTTCATTTCCGCAGTGTAGGTACTGAGAAGAGCCGGTTGGACGTCGTGGCCAGGGCTGGACGATTGCCTGCGAAGCCCGTTGGACAGTCTGCTGCGGCTGCCCTACGCTGACTGCATGGATTCGTCATCTACTTCGAATCCAGAGCGCCTGCCAAGCGGACGTCATGGCCTGCCACGCGCCTACGTGGTCCGCTCCCAGCGCGAGCGGCTGCTCGAGGCGATGGTCCGGGTCGCCGCGGCCAAGGGCTACGAGGCGACCACGGTCACCGACGTGATCGAGGTCGCCGGGGTCTCCAGGGCCACCTTCTACGAGATGTTCGACGACAAGGCCGCCTGCTTCCTCGAGGCCTACGACGCGGTGATCGACGTCCTGGTCGCCCACGTCACCAGCGCCTTCGAGTCGGCCGCGGGCGAGCCCTGGCCCGAGCGGATCGCCGCCGGCCTCGGCGCCCTGGTCGAGCTGCTGGCGGCCGAGGCCGACATCGCGCGGATGGCGATGGTCGAGGTGACCGCCGCCGGCGACGATGCGCGAGCGCGCTACCGCGCCGCCCTCGCCCGCTTCACCCCATTCCTCGAAGAGGGGCGCGAGTACTCCAGCCAGAGCGAGGAGCTGCCGGCCGACACCGCCCGCTTCGCGATCGGCGGCGCGACCTCGATGATCTTCGACGAGATCCGCGCCGGGCGCGGGCCCGAGCTGCAGAGGATCCTCCCCGACCTCGTCTTCGCCGTGCTGATGCCTTACCTGGGGCCGGAGGAAGCGGAGGACGAGATGCGCCGGGTGACGAAGCCCCGGGACGGGTTGGCTTAGTCGAGCCATCGGGGGTCCCTCTCCAGGCCGCTTCGCGGGAGTTCCTGGAGAGGGACCCCCGATGGCTCTCATCGTCAGCCGGTTGAGTCCCGGGGCTTCGAAGGCGGCGCTAGCTTGGAAAAGATCAGAACTCGCCGTGGCGGCCGGCGCCTTCGGCGAATTGCTTTGCGCCGCGGACGGCGACGTCTAGGACCTCGTTTCCTAGGCGTCGCTCCAGGTCGAGGCCTTCGGCGAGAGGCAGGCCGAAGCCTTCGATCGCGCCGCGGCGGTCGGCGAGCATCGTCTCCTGGGGGAAGCCGGCTATGCGCTCGGCCAGCTCCAGGGCTCGGTCGAGGTGCTTGCCGGGCTCGACGACCTCGTTGACGAGGCCGATCCGGTGGGCCTCCTCGGCCTCGACGGGGCGGCCGGTGAGGATCAGCTCGAGCGCGCGGCCCATGCCGACGATGCGGGGCAGGCGCTGGGTGCCGCCGTCGATGAGAGGCACGCCCCAGCGGCGCTCGAAGAGGCCGAAGGTCGATTGCGGCGTGGCGATGCGCATGTCGCACCAGAGCGCCAGCTCGACGCCGCCGGCGAGGCACCAGCCATCGACCGCCGCGATCGCCGGCTTGGAGGGCGTCAGGCGAGTCGGCCCCATCGGCCCGCTGGGGTGGGTGACGTCGAGGTTCATCGCCTTCAGGTCAGCCCCGGCGCAGAAGGCGGCCCCGCCGGCACCGGTGAGGATCAGAACGCGCGCGCCTTCGTCAGCCTCGAAATCGTCCAGGCCCTGGCGAAACAGCTCGGCGGCGGCGGCGTCGATCGCGTTGCGCCGCTCCGGCCGGTCGATGGTGAGCACCGCCGCCGCTCCCACCCGCTCGTAGCGAAGCTCCCCGCTCATCGCGCAAAGAGTATGGGAGTGGGCGGGCTAGTTGCTGGGCTCACTCACGGGGCACCAACAACGTCCGACTCCCGGCAACTGCGTCCCGGCACGCCGATCGGCGAGGGCAG
>DASUIY010000390.1:0-2239 GCA_036279555.1 Solirubrobacterales bacterium
CCCGTGCAGGTGCCCGATGTGGACGATCTTCACCGTCGCCTCCGGCGGCCCGCTGGGCACCTTGGCAGGCGCCGCCGAAACAGCAGCGGGCAAAACAAGCCACAAAGCGAGGGCGATCCCGGGGATCAATCGTCTCATCGCCGAGCATTCTGTCGTACCGACCGGCAGAGAACCCGACGGCCGGCAGGGGGAGGGGCACCCCTCGGACGGGCGGATACTCAAATCGCCGGTCTCATTAGACCGGCGATTGGACGTCCGAGGGGTGCCCCTCCCCTCTCCCCCCACCCCTCGTTCACTGCGCGAGCAGCGCGACCGAGTTGTTCAGCATGTGCAAAACGATCCCCGGCACGATCGAGCCGGTCCTCTCGTAGAGCAGGCAGAGCACAAAACCGAAGGCCACCAGCGGCGGGACGGCGCTGAGCCCGGTGAGGGCGTGCAGGGCGCCGAAGATCAGGCCGGCAAGAAGGGCGGCGGCGATCCTCGGCCAGCGCTCGCGCAGGCCCCCGTAGAGCATCCCGCGGAAGCAGATCTCCTCGGCGACCGGGGCTGCGATCACGATCAGGAGGATCTGCACCGGGACCGAGCCGAAGCTTTCGGCGATGTCCTCCTGTTCGGGGGCGCCGAAGATCGCCGTGTAGACGATCGCGAAGAGAAGGTAGGCGCCGACCGCGGCGAACATCCACCCCACCGCGGAGGGGCGAAAGGCCCGTATGCCCAGGCGCCGCAGCGCCTCGCGGAAGCCGGCGCCGCGGCGAGTCGCGATCGCCATCGGCACCATCGCGAAGCCCAGCGCCGTCGCCAGCTGGACGATCGCCAGGGCCGTGGCGCCGAGGTCTTCCCCTTCCTCCGGACTATCGACGATGATCGCCGGGACTCCCATCAGGATCCCGGCCCCGATGGCGAGGATCACTCCCAGGACCGCAGTCAGGGGGCCCCAGTTGGAATAGGGGAAGGGAGGCCTTGGAACCGCTGGCTTTGTGGATACCGTGGCATCCATGACGCCGGCAGTCTCACAGGTCTCGCGGTCCACCAAGACCCGGCTGCGCTTCCTCCGCCGCCTGCTGATCCTGATCGCCTTCCTCGTCCTCGTCGCCCTGGCGCTCGCCCAGTTCACCGAGCTGAAGCGACTGGCGACCGGGATCCTCGCCTCGACCGCGGTGCTGGCGGCGATCGTCGGCTTCGCCGCCCAGCACACGATCGGCAACATGGTCGCCGGCGTTCAGCTCGCGGTCTCCCAGCCGATCAAGATCGGCGATCGCATCTCCTTCGAGGAGGTGAACGGCCGCGTCACCGACATCACCCTCTCCTACACCTACGTCGACCCCGGCGACGGCACCTCGGTCGTGATCCCGAATCAGCTGCTGGTCGAAGGGGTCGTCCACAACCTCTCGACCGACGACACGCAGGCCTGAAACGGGCACCGGCGGAGCTACCTCCCCGAGCGCGGAGCGAGCGAAGCGCGAAACTATGTGAGTGATGACGCAGCGCAACCGTCGACGTCAGCGGCGGCGCGGTGGGGCCGGCAGCAAGGTGCTCTTCCTCGCCGCGGGGATTGCCGTCGCGATCGGCCTGGGCGCGGTGGCGGTGGTCTCCTGGGTGCTCGACGTCGCCGCCGAGGCGCCCTCCCTCGCCGCCTGCAAGAAGGTCGACCGGGGCGGCAACACGGTCCTCTACGCCGGCGACGGCAGCAAGCTGGGCCTGGTCGAGTCCGACGAGGCCCGCCAGCCGGTCGCGATCGACCGCGTGCCCAAGCGCCTGCAGCTGGCCACGGTGGCGATCGAGGATGAGCGCTTCTACGAGCACGGTGGGATCGACTACGAGAGCATCGGGCGTGCGGCGCTGAAGAACCTGGAGGCGGGGGAGGTGGTCGAGGGCGGGTCGACGATCACCCAGCAGCTGGTGCGCAACCTCTGCATCCGCAATCCCGAGCGTGACCTCGAGCGCAAGATCGTCGAGGCGAAGCTGGCCGACGAGTACGCCAAGCGCCACTCGCGGCGGGAGATCCTCGGCCAGTACCTCAACACCGCCTCCTACGGGACGGTCGAAGGGGCGACCGCGGTCGGGGTACAGGCCGCCTCGAAGATCTACTTCTCCAAGCCGGTCTCGGAGCTGAGCCTGGAGCAGGCGGCGCTGCTCGCCGGCCTGCCGCAGGCGCCCACGGACTACAACCCGATCCTGCGCCCGGGCAAGGCCCGGCAGCGGCGCAACGCCGTGCTGACCAAGATGGCCGAGCTGGGCT
>DASUIY010000391.1:0-2259 GCA_036279555.1 Solirubrobacterales bacterium
GGATCCCCCTGGCAGGGTTACTGCTGGGCATCCTGCTGGGTCTCGTCCTCCAGGTCAGTGTCAGCTATGAGATCGCTCGATACACGGCGGTCGGCATCATCGCCGCGGTGGATTCGGTCCTCGGCGCGATCCGGGCCGAGCTCGAGGGGACCTTCAGCGAGCGGATCTTCATCAGCGGCTTCATCACCAACACCCTGGTCGCGATCCTGCTCACGTTCGTCGGGGATCGGCTCGGCCTGGACCTCTACCTGGTCGCACTCATCCGCTTCGGGTTCGGGATCTTCCAGAACGTGGCGCTCATCCGACGCCACTTCCTGTAGTTCGATGATGGAGAAGGGGTTGCCTGATCGTGGATAGGGAGATGGTCCTCGTCGCCATCGATGTCGGCACGAGCAAGGTCGTGGCGCTCATCGGGGAGGTCGGCCGCGACGGCTCGCTGACGATCATCGGCAAGGGCGCCCCGGCCTCGGCGGGCATCAAGAAGGGCGCCGTCATCAACATCGACCAGGTCGTCGGCTCGATCACCTCCGCCGTCGAGCAGGCCGAGCGCCTCTCCGGCTACAAGCTCGAGTCGGCCTTCGTGAGCATCGGCGGCGACAACGTCGAGTCGCAGAACTCGCGCGGGGCCGTCGCCGTCAGCGGGCCGCGCAAGGAGGTCACCCGCGAGGACGTGGCACGGGCCACCGACGTCGCGCGCGCGGTCAACATCCCCAGCAACCGTGAGGTCCTCCACGTCCTGCCGCGCGGGTACGTGGTCGATGGCCAGGAGGGCGTCAAGGACCCCATCGGCATGAGCGCCATCCGGCTCGAGGTCGAGACGCACATCGTCCACGCCAGCGCGACCGTCGTCCAGAACCTGAGCAAGTGCGTCCAGCAGGCCGGTGTGCGCATCGACGAGCTGGTCGCCGCCCCGCTCGCCTCGGCCGAGGCGGTCCTCTCGGAGACCGAGCGGGACCTCGGCGTGGCCATCGCCGACATCGGCGCGGGCACCACGGACGTGGCCCTCTTCCTCGATGGCTCGCCCTTCCACACCGCGGTCCTGCCGCTGGGCGGCAACAACGTGACCAACGACCTCGCCATCGGCCTCAAGACCTCGATCGCCGTGGCCGAGGACCTCAAGATCCGTTACGGCACCTGCGACCTCGGGTCGGTCGAGCCCGACGAGGTCATCCAGGTCGAGGTCATCGGCGAGGAGCGCGGCCGGACCGTCGAGCGGCTCGAGGTCTGCAGCATCATCGACGCCCGGATGCGCGAGATCTTCGAGAAACTGGGAGACGAGATCGCGGCCGCCGGCCACGGCGGCATCCTGCCAGCCGGCCTGGTCCTGACCGGGGGCGCGGCCCAGCTGGCCGGCATCGCCGAGCTCGGCCGGGACGTCCTCCAGATGCCCGTCCGCGTGGCCGCCCCGGCTGGCGTCGGCGGCCTCGTCGATCACCTCCTGACGCCCGAGTTCTCGACCTCCATCGGGCTGCTCCAGTGGGGCGCCCGGGCGGGCATGGAGGGCGAGGGCGGCCAGTACGACTCGGCGCCCGCCGGCGGTGCCTTCGGTCGCTTCCGGGACTGGGTGCGCGGCCTCTTCCCAGAGTCGCGGCCGGGGCCTGCCGGGGTCGGTGCGCGGACGCACCGGGCGCCTGTCGCGGCGCTTGCCACCCGGTGCGATGGTGGGGCTATACTCCCCGGACCCGAGTCGTCCGGAGGGGACGAGGGCGCAGCGTGCGCCCGGCTCGGGCCTGACCAAGCACGAGACCACTCCCCGAAGACTCGACCGGAGGAACCAGCGATGCCGTTGCGATCCGACTCGGAGAACTTCGCGCTCATCCGCGTCATCGGCGTCGGCGGCGGGGGCAGCAATGCCGTCAATCGCATGATCCGGGCCGAGATGATGGGCGTCGAGTTCATCGCCTGCAACACCGATGCCCAGGCGCTCCTGCAGAGCGACGCGCCACACAAGATCCGCATCGGCGACAAGATCACGCGCGGCCTCGGCGCCGGCGGCGATCCCGGCATCGGCCAGCGGGCGGCCGAGGAGGACTCGGAGAAGATCTACGAGGCCCTCAAGGACTCGGACATGGTCTTCATCACCGCAGGCATGGGCGGCGGCACTGGCTCCGGCGCGGCGCCGGTCATCGCGGAGGTGGCCCGGGACGTCGGGGCGCTGACCATCGGCGTGGTCACCAAGCCGTTCGCCTTCGAGGGCGCCAAGCGCCGCCTCAACGCCGAGAAGGCGAGCGAGGCGCTGCGCGACAAGGTCGACACCCT
>DASUIY010000392.1:0-2303 GCA_036279555.1 Solirubrobacterales bacterium
CTCGGGGGTGGTCCCCCCTGCCACGCCACCCGCGCGAGGAGCGGTCACCGCGATCGGCTCAGAGGATTGGCAGGAACTGCTCGATCTCGTAGGGGGTGACCTGCACCCTGTACTCGTCCCACTCCTGGCGCTTGATCTCAACGAAGCGCCTGAACGTGTGCTCACCGAGGGTCCTCAGCACAAGCTCTGACTCTGCCGCCAGCTCGATCGCCTCGCCTAGCGTCTCGGGTAGCTGCTCTATTCCTTGGTGGGCGAGCTCCTCCGGGGAGAGGTGGTAGAGGTTCTGCTCCATCGGCTCGGGCAACTCGTAGCCTTTCTCGATCCCTTCCAGGCCCGCCTGCAGCATGCCGGCGAAGCAGAGATAGGGGTTGCAGGCCGGGTCGGGGCAACGCAGCTCGGCCCGGGTCGCGCCCTCCTTGCCGGGGTGGTAGAGCGGCACCCGGATCAGCGCCGAGCGGTTGCGCCGCGACCAGGCGAGGTAGACCGGCGCCTCGAAGCCGGGGACGAGCCGCTTGTATGAGTTGACCCACTGGGCGAAGAGCGGCGAGATCTCGCGCGCGTGCTTGAGCTGACCGGCGATGAACGCCTTCGCCGTCGGGCTGAGGAAATACTGGTCGTCGGCGTCGAAGAAGGCGTTCTTGCCGTCTTTGGTCAGCGACTGGTGGACGTGCATGCCGGAGCCGTTCTCGCCGAAGAGCGGCTTCGGCATGAAGGTGGCGTGCCAGCCGTATTTCATCGCGTACTCCTTGACCACGATGCGGTAGGTCATGCAGTCGTCGGCCATCGCCAGCGCGTTCTTGTAGCGCATGTCGACCTCGTGCTGGGAAGGGCCGACCTCGTGATGGGTGTACTCGACGTGGATGCCCATCTTCTCCAGCGCCAGGACCGTGTCGCGGCGCACGTCGGAGCCGGCGTCGAGCGTGGTCAGGTCGAAGTAGCCGCCCTCGTCGAGCACCTCGGGCACGCCCCCCTCCGGCTTGGCGGAGCGGAAATAGAAGAACTCGAGCTCGGGGCCGATGTTGAAGGCGTCGAAGCCCATCTCCTCGGCCCGCTCGAGGGCGCGCTTCATGATCCAGCGCGGGTCGCCCTCGTAGGGTTCGCCCCCGGGCACCTGGACGTCGCAGAACATGCGAGCGACGGCGTTCTCGCCCTCGGGCCGCCACGGGATCAGGGCGAAGGTCGACGGGTCGGGCATCGCGATCATGTCCGACTCCTCGATCGGGTTGAAGCCGGTGATCGAGGATCCGTCGAAGCCCATGCCCCCCTCGAAGGCGTCCTCCAGCTCCGAGGCGTTTATCGAGAAGCTCTTCAGCTGTCCGAGCACGTCGGTGAACCAAAGGCGGACGAAGCGGACGTCGTTTTCCTTGACGATCTGGGCAACGTCAGCGGCACTCTTTGGTTGATCCGACATTCCTGCCTCCTGGGCTCGCGCTTGTCCGCTCGGGTGGCGCAACGATAGGCGAAAAGGGCCGCGGCGAACCAGGTGGGTAGATGCCCCCGCACCCGGGTAGTGAGCGAGATGTCCAGGCGGTGGCGAGCACCGAACCCGACTCAGCACGGCGAGCACCAGGGGGGCGACTTGCACGATTGCCGAAAAGCAGGTATAACTTACCAGACGTAAGTTAATGGCTAAAAGTAAAGTAAAGGCCACTTAAAGGCTCTGTGAAGCGGAATCCGCGGACGAAGCCGGAGGCGATGCGAGTGACAGTGAAAACAGACGTGAGCAGGTTCCAGATCCACGACGAGTTGACGGCGCCCGACGAGAGCGCCCCGCTGATCAAAACGATCCAGGCGACGGGTGGTGCCGTGACCAAGTTCGTCGGCGTGCTCGCCGGCGCCCCCGCGGTCCTACGGGCTTACACGCGGATGCGCTCCGAGCTCCGCGGCGGCGTCCTGCCGCGGGCGACCCGCGTGCGGATCGCCCTGGCGGTGGCCGAGTACCGTGACGATGGCTACAGCATCGCGCAGCACGCGAAGACCGCGCGCGGGGCGGGCCTCGGCCTCGACGAGGTCTCCCGGGCCCGCAGCTTCAACTCGGCCGACCCGAAGGAGGCCGCGCTGCTCGAGTACCTGCACGGCGCTCTCGAGGCCAACGGCCACCCGCCCCTCCACCTGCACGAGGAGGCGAGGGAGATCGGCTGGAGCGACGAGGAGCTGCTGGAGGCGGTGGCCCACCTGGCCCTCAACGAGTTCCAGAGTCTCATTGCCGGAGCGGCGGAGCTTCCGAAAGACCAGAGCGGCCCCAGGGTTCTTCCTTCAGTCGCTTAAAGCGGTTGAGGGGAGGGGCGGGGGGGCCCCCCCCC
>DASUIY010000393.1:0-5150 GCA_036279555.1 Solirubrobacterales bacterium
TAGGCGCTGAAGAGCTGGGCCAGGGAGCGGCCGACGTCGGGGGGCTCTTCCTCGCCCTTGGCCGCGGCGGTGGCGCCTTCGGCGAGGGCCTTGGCGGCGTCGGCAATCTGGTGGGTGCGGCCGCCGCGGATGGTGCCGGTCTTCTTCGCTTCGTCGAGGTCGGATTCCATCAGGCCGGCCAGCTCGGCCAGGCGGCGCAGGCCGACGACGCCGGCGGCACCGCGAAGAGCATGGGCCTCCATCCGCATCGTCTCGAAATCCGTCGTCTCGGTCGCCAGGCCGGCGGCGATCACGTCGCAGCGGCGGCGGGCCTCCTCGGCAAAGGAGGCCAGCAGCTCGGCGTCGGGGCTCGTCTTCTCGCTCATTCTCCGATTAGTCCCTTCACTGTCCTGGTCAGCTCTTCGACGCCGAAGGCGCCCTCGATCTCAGCCTCGATCCTTCCACTTTGGTCGATCGCGAACAACCACGGCTCACTCGGGAGGTGGAAGGCCCGCACCTGCGGGCGCACGCCCTTGTTCGGGTCGTTGTCCTTGAAGATCTCCATGTGGATGAAGGCCGCCTTGTCGCCATAGAGCTGCTTGACCTGCTCGGTGACGTCGGCGACCGGCCCGCAGACCCGACTCTGGCAGAACTGGGGAGTCGCGAACAGGAGCACGATCGGCTCCTTGCCGAGCACGTCGGCGTAGTCGACTTCGTTCTGCGTGTCCGGCGGAATGCGAGTGGTGATCTGGCTGAGGTCGCCACCTACGTCCTCGGGGGTGGGCGTGTGGATCAGCGGCGCCTTCTGGCCGGGCCTCGGGACCCTGGCGAAAGCGCCCACCGAGGCGCTGGGGAGCAGCGAGGACTTCAGCTCGCCGTCCTCTTCGATCAGGGCGACGATCCGCCACTCCCCGTCTTTCGGAAACTCGACGTGCGTGGTGTAGGCGGCGGTGGCGGCGTCGGGGTCGTCGGTCGTCGTCATCGCGCGGAAGGCGGGCTGCGTCTCGATGCTTTCGACTGCTGCCGGATAAGGGCCAACCGCGGGCTGGTCGAGGGCTTCCTCCAGCGCTTCCTTCTCCCGCTCCGTGCCCGCGGCGGTGCCCTTTTTAAGCGGCACCCGCGCGAAGTAGAGGGCGACCTTGGCGTCGCCGACCTGGCCGCCGTCGCGCTCGAAGACCCCGAACGGGTAGCGGTTGACGCCTGCGTAGAAGACCTTCGCCGCGGGCGAGACGACCAGGGTCGAGGGCCCGGCGGCGACTTCGACCACCTGCGCCAGGGTCTTGCCGTCGGCGCTCGGGAAGTCGCTCTTCGGCGGGGCAGGGCGGCTCTCGGCGGTGCCCTGCGAGGAGTCGGTCGAGCTGTCCGAGTCGCCGCCGCACCCGCTGAGCGCGGCCACCACGATCGCCGCCAGGAAGGCGAGGGCGGCGAGGGCTCGGCTGCGACGCATCGGCGGCATGTTATTGAGCGCCGGGCGTGGGGAGCGGCGCCCCCGAAGGCGCCCTCGCCGTGCTGGAGATAGGGTCCGCGACGCAGACGGGCAAGCGGAAGGAGACGGAGTTGGCGGAGCGAGCGGCACTTATCACCGGAGCGTCGAGCGGCATCGGCCTGGCGATCGCCAGGGTGCTCGGCGGGGAGGGCTACGCGCTGACGGTCGCCGCGCGGCGACCGGAGAAGCTCGAGAGCGCCGCCGAGGCGCTGCGGGCCGACGGCAT
Source organism: Solirubrobacterales bacterium (assembly GCA_036279555.1). Lineage (GTDB taxonomy): Bacteria > Actinomycetota > Thermoleophilia > Solirubrobacterales > 70-9 > VRUE01. Next base: position 1,692 of record DASUIY010000393.1, read on the forward strand.
CGAGGTGCAGAGCGTCGCCGCCAACATGTCCGACGAGGAGGAACTGGTCGGCGTCTTCGCCAAGCACCGCGAGACCTACGGCCGCCTCGACGTGCTGATGAACAACGCCGGCGTCGGGATCGGGGCGCCGATGGAGGAGATCCAGACCAAGCACCTCGACATGCAGCTGGCCGTCAACCTGCGGGCGCTGATCATCGGCACCCGCGAGGGCCTGCCGATGCTCAAGCAGGCCGGTGCGGAGCACGGCAAGGCGCTGATCGTCAACACCGCTTCGATCGCCGGCAAGGGCGGCCAGGCCTGGCTGTCGATCTACGCGGCGACCAAGGCCGCGGTGATCAACTTCACCCAGTCGACGCATCGCGAGGTGGGCGGTGCCGGGATCCAGTGCACGGCACTGGCGCCGGGCTTCGTCGAGACGCCGATGACCGAGTTCGTCCAGGGGCAGATCCCCGGCGAGGAGATGATCCGGCCGGAGGACCTCGGCGAGGCCGTGCGCTTCCTGCTGCGCACGTCGAGGAACTGCCACGTGCCCGAGATAGTCTTCACCCGCCCCGGCGAGGGCCTAGATACGCCCTGACGGCCTCTGCCGTCAACATGCGCTTCCTAGTAGCTGCCTTCGGCGATCCAGGACACGTCTTCCCGGCGATTGCGCTGGGGCGGGCGCTGCACGGGCGCGGTCACGAGGTGACGATCGAGACCTGGGAGGAGCGGCGCGAGGCGGTCGAGGGCGCCGGACTTGGTTTCGCCGCGGCGGAGGAATACCGGATGTTCCCGCCTCCGGACCCCGACTCCCCCGAGGGGGCCCATGCGGCCGAAGCAGCCAAGGCGCTGCTGCCGCTGCTCGAGGAAACACGTCCGCACGCGGTCGTCAGCGACATCCTCACCCTGGCGCCGACGCTGGCGGCCGAGAAGGCCGGCGTGCCGCTGGCAACCCTGATCCCGCACATCTACCCGGTCGTGGAGCCGGGGCTGCCGTTCTTCGCCGTCGGGCTGCAGCCGCCGCGCACACCGGTCGGGCGGGCCGTCTGGCGCGCCGGGCAGCGAGCGCTGAACATCGGCCTGGAGCAGGGCCGCAACGACCTCAACCGCCAGCGCGCACGCCTCGACCTGCCTCCGGTTGACCGCTTCCACGGCGGCATCAGCCCGGACCTGGCGCTGGTCGGCACCTTCCCCCAGCTCGAGTACCCGCGGCGCTGGCCGGCCGGAGTCGAGATCACAGGGCCGATGACCTTCGAGATCCCGCATCCGGAGATCGAGCTGCCGCCCGGGGAGGAGCCGCTGGTCCTGGTCGCGCCGAGCACCGCCCACGACTCCGAGAACCACCTCGTCCGCACCGCGCTCGCGGCACTTGCGGACGAGCCGGTGCGGGTGGTTGCGACGACCAACCGGGTGGTCCCCCAGCGGCCGATCGACGTCCCCGCCAACGCGGTCCTGGTCGAGTGGCTCAGCTACAGCCAGCTGATGCCCGCCGCCTCGCTGGTCATCTCCCATGGCGGACACGGAACGGTCGCCCGCGCGCTCGGGGCCGGCACGCCTGTCCTGATCTGCCCGATCATCGGCGACATGAGCGAGACCGCGATGCGTGTCGCCTGGGCTGGATGTGGCCTCTCTCTCCCCTGGCGCCTCTGTCACTCCGCCCCACTGCGCTGGGCCACCCGGCGCCTGCTGGAGGACCGCTCCTTCGCCCGGCGCGCGGGAGAGCTTGCCGCCTGGGCCGCGGAGAACGATGGAGCCGAGCGCGGCGCCGAGCTGGTCGAGCAGCTGGCGCTCAGCCGGGCGACGGCCTGATAGGAGGGCCTAGCGAAACCCGGGTGCGCGGCTGGCGGGCGCCGGACCAAGCTGAGCCAGGACGCAGGGAGGCCGAATAGCAGCGCTATTTGGCCGACTGAGGACACCGCTCAGCGCAGTGTCCGCCGCCGCCAGACGTGTGCGGGGGTTTCGCTAGGCCCTCCTAAGCTCCGGGGGTGGGACTCGAACCCACAACAACTCGGTTAACAGCCGAGTGCTCTACCGATTGAGCTACCCCGGAACGACCTGGAGGAATTTACCGGTTACTTCCCGACCCGCTCGGTGCGGGCGATGCGCTCGACCAGGACGGCGCGGTCGCGGCTGAGGGCGGCGCGGCGCTCGTAGTCGTTGCGCTCGCCGGCCGCGGCGATCTCGGCCTCGATGCGGCGTTGCTCCAGCAAGAGATAGTTGAGCTCCATCGCCTCCGGGGAGGCCGGCTCGTCGTGGGCGAGGATGACCAGCTCGGCGATCAGGCCCGCCAGCTCGGAGTCGTCGTGTGGAAGGTTCGACGCCGGGTCCTCTGGGTGCTCGCGCAGCCAGGCGAGGGCGCGCATGCCCATCGGCGAGAGGTGCTGCTCGCCCAGTCGGGCCAGATAGTCCCTGCCCTCGGCGGGGAGGGCGACGCACATCGCCAGCAGAGCGCGCTCGCGGCGCTCGCGCGAGGTCAGCTCGGCAGTCCGTCGCGGTGCCGGCGTCGCGGAGCCGCGCGCCGGCGCCTCTCCGGGCCCGCCCGTGGTCGGCTGCGCGGCAACCACCCGCCCCATCACCATCGCCGGCTCCAGGTCGAGGCGCTCGGCGACCCGCCGGACCAGATCGTCGCGGCTGGCGCTCTCCCCCAGCCCGGCGAGGACCGGCGCCACCTCGCCCAGCGCGCGGTCGCGCTCCGCCGGCGAGGCGGTGTCGGTCCGGTCGAGGACCAGGCCGACCTGGAACGCGGTCAGCTCCACAGCGCCGTCGAGCAGGGCCCGGAAGCGCTCGGCCCCGCCCTCGGCGGCCATCATCTCCGCAGGATCCTCGCCGGCCGGCATCGCCGCCACCCGCAGCCGCATCTTGCGGCCGGCCGCCACCCGCTGCGCCCTCAGCATCGCCTCCTGCCCGGCGGCGTCGGCGTCGAGCGCCAGCACGACCTCGTCGACCATCCCCGAGAGCGAAGCCACCTGCTCCTCGGTGATCGCCGTGCCCATCACGCCGACGGCCTCCTCGATCCCCGCCTGGTGCAGGGCGAGAACGTCGGTGTAGCCCTCGACCACGACCGCCCTGCCGGCCTTCGCGATAGCCGCCTTGGCCAAGTCGATGCCGTAGAGCATCGTGCTCTTGTGGAAGAAGTCGGTCTCCGCCGTGTTGACGTACTTCGCTCCCTGGTCGGAGCGCATCGCCCGGCCGCCGAAGCCGAGCGTGCGGCCGCGGCGGTCGCGGATCGGGAACATGATCCGCGAGCGGAAGCGGTCGTACTCGCCCCCGCCCCGGCCCCGCTGGATCAGGCCGACCCCACGCAGCTCCTCCACCCGGAACCCGGCCTGCTGGCCCAGCACCAGGATCTTGTCCCAGGCGCTGGGCGCGTAGCCGACGCCGAAACCGCGCAGCACTTCCTCCCCCAGCCCGCGCTCCGCCAGGTATGCGCGCGCCTTACCCGCCTCCTGCGACTCCCAGAGGTAGTTGGCGTAGAAGGTC
>DASUIY010000394.1:0-7524 GCA_036279555.1 Solirubrobacterales bacterium
ATCGCCGAGGGGGTCGAGAACGAGGCCCAGCTCGGCGAGCTGGTCCGGCTCGGCTGCGACCAGGCGCAGGGGCACCTCTTCTCACGGGCGCTGCCGGCGGAGAAGATCACCGCCCTGCTCGGGGAAGGCGCCCCGCTCTACTCGGGGATATTGCCCGGCAGGTAGGCGTTGCTCAGCACCTCGGCCGGCGGTATCGGAGCCGAGACCAGGTCGTTGTCGCGCATCCAGGCCGCGAACTCGGTCCAGCGGGCCGGATCCATATAGGCATAGGGCCGCTCGCCGCGAGGGGGGTCGAGCAGCGGCAGCGTCGCCGCCACCTCGGCCCGGGTCAGCTTCGGGTCGAGGTCGGGGTTCGCCTCCAGCAGAGCTTGGGTCGCCGCCTCCGGGCTCTTCGCCGCCGCCGCGGTGCCGCGCGCGAGCGCCGCGAGGAAGAGCCGGACCGGCTCCGGGTCTTCCTCCAGCCGCCGGCGCTCGGCGACGAGGACCAGCTCGTCGTATCTCGGCACCCCGACCCGGTCGACCGGGGTGATGACCGGGTCCTTCCCGCGCAGGCGAAGGTCGACGCCCTCGACGTTGCGGAAGCCACCCAGCATCGCCTCGGCCTTGCCGCCGACGATCGCCGGCAGCAGGCCGAAGCCGACGTTGACGACCTTGACGTCGGACGGGGTCAGGTCGACGCGAGCGAGGATCGTCTTCAGGTAGGCGTCCTGGTAGGGGATGCCGGCGGTCGCGATCGTCTTGCCGCGCAGGTCGCCGACGCCCCCGATCCCGGACTTCTTCAGCCAGATCATCGAGGTGAGCGGCCGGTTGACCAGCGCGCCGACCGCGACCACCCCGAGGTCCTGTTCGTGCGCCAGCAGCACCTCCGGCTCGTAGGAGATCGCGAGGTCGGTCTGGCCGGCGGAGAGGAGCTTGATCGGCGCCGCCGGATCGGCCGGCGTGCGGATGCCGACGTCGAGGCCGGCTTCCTCGAAGTAGCCGAGCTTCTGCGCCATATAGATCCCGGCGTGGTCGGGGTTGGGGTAGAAGTCGAGCGTGAGGCTGAACGACTCGGTTTCGCCGGTCACGTCCTCGCTCTTCTCGCCGCAGGCGGCGAGGGCGAAGGAGAGGGCCAGCAGGGCGATGGCGAGGGTGACCGCCGACGATCGGGAGGGTTTCATCCCCTGCTTTCTATCGCCAAGTGACGACGCGACGCTCTGCGAGGGCGACGAGGCCGTAGAGGCCGATCGCGATCGCCGAGAGGACAAGGGCCGCGGCGAACACCCGGGCGGTGTTCAGCTGGGCGTTGTCCTGGAGGATCAGGTGGCCCAGGCCCGAGTCGGAGCCGACCCACTCGCCGAAGACCGCGGCGATCGGCGCGAAGGCGACGCCGATCTTCGCGCCGCTGAAGGTGAAGGGGAGGGCGGTGGGCATTTCCAGCCGCCAGAGCAGCTGACGGCGCGAGGCATCGAGCGTGCGCATCATCTTGACCGCCTGCAGATCCACGGCGCGGAGCCCGTCGGCCGTGGCGACGGCGATCGGGAAGAAGCAGACCAGCGCGACCACCGCCAGCTTGGGGCCGATCCCGTAGCCGAACCAGACGACCAGGATCGGGGCGAAGACGATGATCGGGATCGCCTGGGAGGCGACTATCAGCGGGTAGAAGGTGAGTCGCAGCGTCTCGAAGGGGCGGAGCAGGAAGCCGAAGGCGAGCCCGACGGCGAGCCCGATCAGGAAGCCGAAGAAGATCTCCTTCATCGTGACCCAGGCGTTTTCGGCCACCAGGGACCTGTTCTCCCACAGGGCGGTGGCGATTTCCGCGGGGGAGGGGATCAGGATCGGGTCCAGGTTCAGCACGTCGGCGATCGCCCCGGTGCTGGCGGCGACCTGCCAGGCCCCGACCAGCCCCGCAATCAGCAGCGCCGGCAGCACCCAGCGCCTCATGCCGTGCCCTCCCGCAGGGCGTGCAGCGCCCGCTCGCGGACGGCGACGAACTCGGGGTCGGTGACCGCCGCGTCACGGTCGGCGGCGCGTGGCGCGGGGGCGCTCATCTCCTCGACGATCCGCGCCGGCCGGGCCGAGAGCACGGCAACGCGGTCGCATAGGTAGAGCGCCTCCTCGACGTCGTGGGTGACGAGCACCACCGTGCGCGGGTCGGCATCCAGCGCCCGCGCCAGCCACTCCTGCATCTCGGCGCGGGTGATCGCATCGAGCGAGGCGAAGGGCTCGTCGAGCGCCAGCACGGGCTTGCCGGCGACCAGCGTGCGCAGGAAGGCGACGCGCTGGCGCATGCCGCCGGAGAGCTCGGTGGGGGAGGAGCGCTCGAACCCGGCCAGCCCGAAGCGCTCGAACAGCTGCCCGGCTTCCCGCCGCGCCGCGCCGCGCCGCACACCGCGGTTGCGCAGCGCTAGGGCCGCATTGTCGAGCGCGGAGAGCCAGGGCAGCAGCAGGTCGCTCTGGGGCATGAAGGCGCAGCGGGCGAGGCGAGCGGCCGGGTCGAGGCCTTCGCCCAGCGCGACCTCTCCTCCTCTGGGCTCCTGCAGCCCGGCGATCAGCTCCAGCAGGGTCGACTTGCCGCAGCCCGAAGGCCCGACCAGTCCCAGGACCCCGTGCGCCGGCACGTCGAGGTCGAGACGCTCGATGGTCGGCAGCTCGCCGTAGGAATGCCGCAGGCCGCGAACCGAGACCGCCACCCCGGGCGCTTCACCGGAGGCAGGCGCGGCGTTCTCCGTGGCGAATTCCTTGGCTTTCGCGGGCATCTTGGGTATCCTGGCGCACTCGCGCTCCTGACCAAAAAGGTCAGGAAAGTCGATAACCAACCCGCGCGGAGCTCATATGGACCCGGCAATCATCGTCTTTGGACTAGGAATCGGCGTGCTCGTCGGCATGACGGGCATGGGCGGCGGCTCCCTGATGACGCCTCTGCTGATCCTCCTCTTCGGCATCCAGCCGACCACGGCGATCGGCACCGACATCTTCTACGCGGCGGTGACCAAGACCGTCGGCGGCTGGCGCCACCTGAAGCTGAAGACGGTGAACATGGAGCTGGTCAAGTGGCTGGCGCTGGGCAGCGTGCCGTCGGCCGTGGCCGGCGTCGCGATCGTCTCGGTGCTGGCCGACCACATCGGCGAAGCGCGTCTCGACGAGCTCGTCTACGCGGTGCTCGGCGGAACCCTGCTGATGGTCGGGATCATCACCCTCACCAGGGCGCTGATCCTGCGCAACCTGGTCGACGAGCGCGACCGCTTCGACGTCGAACGGCGCCACAAAGTGGCCGCGGTGACGATCGGGGCGACGACCGGCCTCGTGATCGGGGTCACCTCGGCCGGTTCCGGCACGGTGATCGCGATCCTCCTGATCGCGATCTACCGGCTGGCGCCGAAAAAAGTCGTCGGCACCGACGTCTTCCACGCCGCGATCCTGCTCTGGGCGGCGGGCATCGCCCACTGGGTGGGCGGCAACGTCGACTTCGTCCTCGCCGGCAACATCCTGCTCGGCTCGATCCCGGGCGTCGTGATCGGCGCCGCCCTCTCCGACAAGGCGCCGCAGGGCTTCCTCCGCACCTCGCTCGGCGTCGTCCTGGTCGGCTCCGGCATCGTCACGATCCAGAAGGGCGACCCGATGGTCTGGCCGATCGCCGCCGCGGTCGCAGCGGTCGGCCTGGGCCTCATCCTCGCCGCCCCCCGCTGGCTCCACCGCCGCCGTATGCGGGAAGCGGCGCAAGCAGCCGGCCGCCAGCCCGAGCTGGCGCCGGACGTGACCGGCTGACTGATTTACTGGGTCCATGCGCGTTTCAGCGAAGGCCGACTACGCCGTGCGTGCCGCGGCTGAGCTTGCGGCTGCCGAGGAGGGCCCTGTCAAGGGGGAGAAGCTGGCCGAGGCGCAGGACATCCCGCTTCAGTTCCTCGAGCACATCCTGCTCGAGCTGAAGCACGCGGGCATCGTCCGCGCCCGGCGAGGGGCAAAGGGGGGCTACTGGCTTGCCCGTCCCGCCGAGGAGGTGACGATCGCCGACGTCGTCCGCGCGGTCGAGGGCCCGATCGCCCACGTCCAGTCGTCCCCGCCGGAGTCGATCGAGTACCGCGGCAACGCCGAGCACCTGCAGGAGGTCTGGATCGCCGTCCGCGCCAGCCTACGCACCGTGCTCGAGCACGTCACCCTCGCCGACCTCGTCAGCGGCCAGCTGCCCAGCGAGGTCGAGTCCCTCGCCGCGCAGCCGGACGCCTGGGTCGCCCGCTGAGCCGCTGCCGACGGGCCGAAAACCGCCCCTATATGGGGGGAAATCGGCCCGTCGATCCTCAGGCCGAGAGCCGGAAGGGCGGGTACTCGTCGGTGACGAGGCTGAAGGCGTAGCCGACGACGCGGTTGTGCCAGCGGATCGTGCCCTCGACGAATTTGAAGATCCCGCGCGGGTAGTTGCCGGTGAAGAGGATCGCGAACCAGGCGCCGATCACGGCGAAGAAGACGCCGATGGAGAGGAAGAAGAGCACGATGTAGTGGGGGATCGCCAGCAGCCACTTGACCAGCGGCATGCCGCGCTGGAGTTGCTCGGCGTCGGGGTAGTCGAAGTCGAGGCGGACCGCCTGCTGCTCGTCGGTCGACGGGTAGCGGTCGTCCATCAGCGCCAGGTAGACGCCGATCCGATTGCCGAAGCGGAGGAATTCGAGGTTCCAGTCGTACCACCAGCGCGGGTACTTCTTGCGGAAGAGGAGCATCAGCACGATCGGCACGAAGATCAGGCTGCCGCTCGAGGCGGCGACGCCGTACTCGTAGCTGCCGATGCTGCCGCCCGGCAGCAGGGCGATCAGGATCGCGATCGGTATTACCGTGAAGATCCGGAAGAAGGTCGTCAGCCGGTTTAGCTGGCGCTCCGGGTAGTCGACCGAGAACGTGACTGGGTAGGACGAAGGCTCCATCGCTGCTCCCTCTTTCGCGGGTTGTGAGGACGATTACTAGGTCTCGGCCGGGACTCCTCCCGCGACGACGTTGACGAAGTTCTCCAGGTGCCTGGTGGTCCAGCACTCGAAGGCGCCGTCGCAGTGGCGCTCGTAGGCGGCCATCACCGAGTCGCCGTAGTTCCAGTAGAGCCGCGGCTCCGGGTTGAGCCAGAAGAGGCGCCCGGCTCGCTCGGCCACCTGGGCGAAGACGTCGGCGTGGGGCTCGCGGCCGTTGGTGCGGGCGTCGCCGAGGACTATCACGGTCGAGCGCGGGTCCAGCTCGTCGGAGATCTGGCCGAGGAACTCGAGCCAGACGCGGCCGTAGTCGGTGTAGCCGGAGACGTCGGCGACGCCGCCCTCGCTGGAGATGCGCTGGGCGATGACGCGGAAGTCGCGCTCGTGCTCGAAGACGTCGGTCACCTCCGAGATGCGCTCGATGAAGACGAAGCTGCGCAGCTTGCGGAAGGAGTCGTGCAGGGCGTGCAGGACGGAGAGGAAGAAGACGCTTGCCGAGGTGACCGAGGTGGAGACGTCGCAGAGGACGTAGATCTCCGGCCGGCGCGGGCGCTTGGGCCGGTAGCGCAGGTGCATCGGCACGCCGCCGGTCTCCAGCGAGGCCCGCATCGTGCGCCGCACGTCCACCGTCTGCCCCTTGCGCCGTCCCCGCTGCTCCTGCCCGAGCGTCGCCAGGCGCCGCTTCATCTGAGAGACGGCGCGGTGCACGGCGGCGAGGTCCTGGGTCGGGCTGGTCGGCAGGGCGCGGTCGAGCTCGGCCAGCGGCCGGGAGGGGGGAAGGGTGGAGGTGCGCTCGATCAGATCGCGCTCGAGCTCGCGCCGCAGGTGGCGCTCGAAGGCGTTCAGCTGCTCGCGGTCGATCGGCGGCAGCTCGGCCGCGCCGTCCTCGGCCGGCGCCTGGGTGCCCGCCGCGAGCCCCAGCGTGCGCCGGATCCGCTGCACGTCGACGCCGACCACGCCCGAGCCCTCGCCCTGGCGGCCGAAGGCCGAGATCGCCAGCCGCGCCAGGTCGCGCATCTGCCCGTCGTCGCCCTCGAGGATCGCCTGGCGTATCTGCTCCTGCAGCTGGTCGAGGTCGAGCCGCTCGCCGCCCTCGTGGCGCCGCTCGGTCTCCTCGATGCCGCGCTCGATCGCCTCCGCCTCGGCGGCGCGGAAGAACCAGCGCTCGAAGAGCAGCTCGAAGAGGCGGCGGTCCTCCTGGGACTTCGCGATCGTCGCCGCAAGCGCCTCGCGGAAGTCGTCACGCGACGTCCAGGGCACCTGCTCGAGCGCCGCGAAGGCGTCGAGGATCTCCGAGGTCCCGACCGCGACCCCCTCGCTGCGCAGCTCCTCGCAGAAGCCGAGCAGCTTCGCCGCCAGGCCGGGCGGCCCGGCCTCAGCCCTGGGGCCGTACGGACTCGGCGGCGGCAAGCTTCACCCCGACCCGCTCCGCCACCAGCTCGATGTCGGTGCGGTGCTTGACGATGATCGACATCGACTGGTCGAAGGTCTCGCGGTCGATGTCCTCTGCGCCCATCAGCAGCAGCGTGCGCGCCCAGTCGATCGACTCGGCGATCGATGGCGGCTTCTTGAGGTCGAGCGCGCGGATCATCCGCACCACCTCGACCATCCGGCGTGCCAGCGCCTCGGGCAGGTCCGGCGCGTGCAGGCGGACGATCTCCATCTCGCGCTCGAGGTCGGGGTAGTCGAGCCAGAGATAGAGGCAGCGCCGCTTCAGCGCCTCGGTCAGCTCGCGCGAGTTGTTCGAGGTGAGGACGACGATCGGCATCGTCGTCGCCGCGACCTCGCCAAGCTCGGGGATGGTGATCTGGAAGTCGGAGAGCAGCTCGAGCAGCATCGCCTCGAACTCCTGGTCGGTCTTGTCGATCTCGTCGATCAGCAGCACGACCGGCTCGGGGCTGGCGATCGCCTGCAACAGGGGCCGCTCGAGCAGGAACTCCTTGTCGAAAATGTCGCCGTGGACGTCCTCCCAGCCGTCCTCTCCTCCGGCCTGGATCCGCAGCAGCTGCTTGCGGTAGTTCCACTCGTACAGCGCCTTGGCCTCGTCGAGGCCCTCGTAGCACTGCAAGCGGATCAGCTCGCGGCCGGTTGCGCGCGAGAGGGCCTTGGCCAGCTCGGTCTTGCCGACCCCCGCGGGGCCCTCGACCAGGACCGGCTTCTCGAGCCGCTGGGCGAGGAAGGAGACGAGTGCCGCCGGCTCGTCGGCGAGGTAGCCGACCTCCGCCAGCGCGTCCTTCACCTCGGTCACAGAGCCCGCAGCCATCGGGGCGATGATAATCGCCACTGTGCTCGACCTCGCCCTGCCCCTCGCCGGGCTGCTGCCCCACAGCGCCGGCCCCTACCTGGCGCTGATGCTGATCGGCTTCACCGCCGGCATCCTCGGCCACCTCACGGCGGCGCGCTGGCTGGTCGCCGCCGGGGTCATCCTGATTTTCCTCGGCGTCTTCCTCTTCCCGCTCGCGCTCAACCTGACCGAGGAGGCGCCGCGTCAGATCGAGACCACCCGCTAGCTTTTCCAAGCTCTGCAGCGAGGGGTCTTCGGGGGTCCCTCCTCAGGAACTCCCGCGCAGCGGCCTGAGGAGGGACCCCCGAA
>DASUIY010000395.1:0-7956 GCA_036279555.1 Solirubrobacterales bacterium
ATCGACGTCTTTACGTTGCCGAAGAATCCCTCGACGGTGTTTGTATGCGTGTCGCCTTCGACGTAGATGCGGGCCTTGTGCTTGATGCGACGGTGGCCCGCGAAGTTCTTTGCCAGCCCCTTGTACAGCGGCCACTCGTCCGTAAAGATCATCGACTCCGGCAGGACGTGTTCTGTGGCTGCGCCGCGCAGGGTCGGCCCGGTTCGGTCCGGCACGACCATCGCCCGGACGCGACCCTTGCGCTCGACCATCGCGAAGACGGTCGTCTTGGTCTCGTTGACCCATTCCGCTCGCCTCACGGGGTTGCTCAGATCGTCGCTGGCCCGAGGCTTGCCGCCGTAGGCAGTCTCGTCCATCTCGACCTCCCCGGACAGCGGCTCGTCGTCTTCCTCGTCCATCAACTGATTGCGGATTTTGTTGAGCATCCTCCACGCAGTCTTGTATGTGACGCCGATCTCGCGCTCCAACTGTTTCGCGCTGATCCCGCACCGCGTCTGGGAGACCATGAACATCGCGTAAAACCAAAGCTGCAACGAGGTCGAGGACTTGTGAAAGATCGTCCCGGCGGTCGGATGCAGATGGTGGCCGCAGTAGTCGCAGTCCCAGGCCGGTCGACCGCTGACGCGGTGGAACGGGCGGTCTAGTTCGCACTTCGGGCAGAAGGCCCGCTTGCCCTCCTCATCGACTGCATGGCGGGTCTGCCAGAGCCACCGCAGACACGCCTCGTCGTCGGGGAACTCGCGCATGAACTCCATGACGCTGTAGCGGGAGTCTGAGGAGGCGGCGCGGACTGGGTTGGCGCGATCTACAGGCGGCATTACGCCTCGCCTCTGCCTTCAAGCTCTGCAATGCGCTCTTCGAGCATGTCCACAAGGCTGGCTAGCTGGATCACAGCGGTACGTAGCTCGCGAACACCCCCCGTCCAATGCGGGTTCTGGTCTACCTCCGCAAGTTGCGCTCTCGCAATTTCCTCATTTGACCGCTCCATGCCGCCACTATCGCAGAATTCTTACCCCCTGTCAAGGGATACTTGCCGCAACTCCTAACAATCGCGCGGCGACTTCGCTACGGTGCGCCGCTTATGCGCGTTCCCCTTCGCGGCAACTCATGGCGGCTGCTGCCCGCGGCGCTGCTCTTCGCCCTGCTCTGCGCAGCGGCCTCGGCACCCGCCGAGACGCTCGAAGAGAAGCTGCACGAGACCCAGAGCAGGCTGAGCGACGTGCGCGAGAGCCAGGGCGCCGTCGCCGCGACGATCGCCGAGCAGAACCGGGCGATCGACTCGATGATCGGCGAAGTCTCGGCACTGCGCCAGCGCCAGGCCGCGGTCGAGGCCGAGCTCTCGGCCAAGCAGGAAGAGCTCGACCGGGCGACGGCGAAGCTCGAGGCCGACAAGCGCCACCTGGCCCGGGTCCGCGCCCGCCTCAGGCGCGCGCTCGACGTGCTGCGCGAGCGACTCGTCGCGATCTACGAGTCGGGCAGCCCGGACATGGTCAACGTTGTCCTCGACTCGGCGAGCTGGTCTGAAGTCACCACCCGCGTCGACTACCTCAACCAGATCCAGGAGTACGACGACTCGGTCGCCGCCCGGGTGAAGACGCTGCGCGACCAGGCCAAGGCCGCGGTCGAGCGGATGACCGAGGTGCGCCTGCAGATCAAGCAGGCACGCGACGCGATCGCGGTCAAGGAGCGCGAGGCTGCCGCCGCGCGCCAGGAAGCGGAGGCGCGTTTCTCCGAGCTCAAGTCCGCCCAGGCGGAGCGCCAGGCTGCGCTCGAATCGCTCGAGTCGCGCGAAGCGGCGCTCAGCGACAACCTCTCCGCGATCTCCGAACAGCTCGCCGCCAGCGGTGCGCCGGTGCCGACCGGCACGCCGGCACCGTTGACCCCGGGCGAGAGCGCCAACTACATCTCCGAAAGCCAGGCCAGCGTCCCCAGCGCCGCGCCCGCGGCGGTCGCGGCCGCGATCGAAGCCGCCAACTCGATCGCCACCACGCCCTACGTCTGGGGCGGCGGTCACGGCTCTTTCGAATCGTCGGGCTACGACTGCTCCGGCGCGGTCAGCTTCGCCCTCAACGGCGGCGGCTTCCTCTCCAGCCCGCTCGACTCGACCGGTCTCTCGACCTGGGGCGAACCCGGGCCCGGCCGCTGGATCACCGTCTACGCCAACGCCGGCCATGCCTGGGTGATCATCGCCGGCCTCGCCTTCGACACCTCCGGCGGCGCCGGCCCCCGCTGGCACCCGTCCCCCGTAAGCTCAACAGAAGGCTTCATCGCCCGCCACCCGCCCGGGTTCTGAGCATCGAACTCGTCCAGGGCAGCCTGAGGTAGGGGTCGCTCTCACGTGGGGCCGATCCCGGTAGGGGTGAGCGTCTTGTACTTTTTCGCGAGCGCTCTGACCGGGCGCCAGCAATCCCCGCCGCTCGAAAAAGTTAAGCGGAACCCCTACCGGGATCGGCCCCGTCCCACAACGCCGCGTTGCCGCGGCTGACGTGGATGACGCCCTCGAAGCCTTCCCGCTGCAGGATCGAGGCAGCCAGGCCGCTGCGCTTGCCCGCCTTGCAGATCGTCGCTATCGGGCGGTCGCGGGGGAGCTCGTCGAGCCGCCCGCGCAGCTGCGCGAAGGGGATGTGGATCGAGCCGGGGACGTGGCCCTCGGCGTACTCGGAGTCGCCGCGCACGTCGAGGACCTGCGGGCCCGATTCGTCGTCGAGGCGACGGGCCAGCTCCGCCAGGTCGATCGACTCGATCCGGGCCACCGGACGGTCCTCCGCGCGCCAGGCGGTCATGCCGCCGCCGAGGAAGCCCCGTACCGGGAGACCGACCGCGGCGAGCAGCTCGGCCGCCTCGAGCTCGTTGCCGTCGGAGGCGGCGACGATCAGCAGCTCGGCGCCGACCGGCACCATCTCGGCGACCTTGGTGGCGAAGCCGGTGTCGTAGGCGGAGGCGCTGATCGAGCCGGGGATGTGCGCCTCGTCGAACTGCTCGTTGGTGCGCGAGTCGATAGCCAGCGCCCCGGCGGCGATCGCGGCCTCGAAGCCGTGCGGCGTGAGCCGGGTGGGGGCGCTGATCGATTCGACCAGCGGGCCCCGGTTCAGCGAGACGATGTGCTCGACGTTGGGCGGCTTGGCGCCGATCGTGGCGACCGCGTCCTCGACGAACTCGGCCTCGCTGCCGAAGCGGAGCGCCCGGTTGTGGCGGCGCTCGAAGCCGATCGTCGAGGACGTCTTCAGGTCGATCCCGGAGCTGCCGCAGAGCGAGCCGCCCAGGTGCCCGGGCCAGACCTCGGTCTCCTCGGGCAGCGCCAGCAGCTTCTCGTGCAGGGAGCGGAAGATGTCGGTGGCGCCCTCGCGCGGCTCGATCGCGAGGTCGGGCCGGGCTACGTCGCCGACGAAGAGCGAGTCGCCGGTCAGCACGGCCCAGGGATCGTCTCCGCGCGCAGCGTCGCGCAGCAGGAACGAGGTGTGCTCGGGGCGGTGTCCCGGCGTGTGGATCGCCTCGACTGTCGCTCCATCGCCCAGCTCCAGTGCCCAGCCGCCGGCGAACGCCTCGTGCGGGTACTCCGCCCCGGCCAGCTCGTGGACGTGGATCGTCGCACCGGTCGCGCGGGCAAGCCGGCCGTGGCCGGAGACGTGGTCGGCGTGGTTGTGGGTCTCGAGCACGTGCTCGATCCGCACGCCGTGCAGGCGGCTGAGGTGCAGGTAGGGGTCGATGTCCCACTGGGGGTCGACCACCGCGGCGACGCCCGAGGCGGTGTCGCCGACGAGATAGGAGGCGCAGCCGAGGTCCTCGTGGATGATCTGGCGGAAGAGCATTTGGTCAGGCGATTTCGGAACGGGTACCGTTTCGCCCTCAGGGTAGCGGTGAGGAAGGAGCGGGATGGCGACTGAGGCAAACACGAATCTGGAGCAGGAGCTGAGCGCCCTGCTGGAGGTGGAGCGCTTCGAGCCCCCCACCGAGTTTCGCGAGCGCGCGCTGTGGAGCGACCCGGCCGTCTACGAGGACGCGGCGGCGGACCCCGAGGCCTGGTGGCTGAGCCAGGCGACCGAGCTGCTCGAGTGGGCGCAGGAGCCGGCCCAGGGCCTCGACGAGTCCAACCCGCCCTTCTACAAGTGGTTTGCCGACGGCAGGCTCAACGCCTCGGCGAACTGCCTCGACCGGCACGTCGCGGCCGGGATCGGCGATCGCGTCGCCTACCACTGGCGCGGTGAGGAGGGGGAGGAGCGCGACGTCACCTACGCCGACCTGCTCGCCGACACGCAGCGCTTCGCCAACGCGCTGAAGAGCCTCGGCGTCGGCAAGGGCGACGTGGTCGGGATCTACCTGCCGATGATCCCCGAGGTCGTCGTCGCGATGCTCGCCTGTGCGCGGATCGGCGCCATGCACAACGTCGTCTTCGGCGGCTTCTCGGCGGAGGCGGTTCGGGAGCGGATGGAGTTCTCCGAGGCGAAGGCGCTGGTCACGGTCGACGGCGCCCGGCGCAAGGGCACGACCGCCCCGATCAAGCGGCAGGTCGACGAGCACATGGACGACCTGGAGACGCTGGAGGCGATCGTCGTCGTCCGCCACACCGGCATCGAGTGCCCGATGCGCGAGGGCCGCGACCGCTTCTACGACGAGCTGACGAGCGCCGCGGGCCCGGAGTGCCCGCCGGAGCCGATGGGAGCCGAGGACCCGCTCTTCATCCTCTACACCTCCGGCTCGACCGCCAAGCCGAAGGGGATCCTCCACACCACAGGCGGCTATCTCACCGCCGCCGCCGCCACCCACCGCTACGTCTTCGACCTGAGACCGGGGGAGGACGTCTACTGGTGCGCGGCCGACGTCGGCTGGGTCACCGGCCACTCCTACATCGTCTACGGGCCGCTGCTGAACGGCGCGACCAGCGTGATGTGGGAGGGGCCGCCCGACTATCCGAGCAAGGGCATCTGGTGGGAGCTGGTCGAGCGCTACGGGGTGACGATCCTCTATACGGCTCCGACCGCGATCCGCACGTTCATCAAGTGGGGTGCCGGGATCCCCGAAGAATCCGACCTCTCCTCGCTGCGCCTGCTGGGCTCGGTGGGCGAGCCGATCAACCCCAAGGCCTGGCTCTGGTACCACAAGGTGATCGGCGCGGAAGAGTGCCCGATCGTCGACACTTGGTGGCAGACCGAGACCGGCGCGATCATGATCGCGCCCCTGCCGGGCCTCACCGCGACGAAGCCTGGCTCGGCGACCACGCCATTTCCCGGGATCGAGGCGGAAGTCGTCGACGAGCACGACGGCGAGCCGGTCGACGGCGGCCAGGGCCTGCTGGTGCTGAAGCGCCCCTGGCCCTCGATGCTGCGCACCCTCTACAGGGAGGAAGAGCGTTTCGTCGAGACCTACTTCTCCCGTTTCGGCAGGGAGACCTACCTGGTCGGCGATGCCGCCCGCCGCGACGGCGACGGCTACTTCTGGGTGATCGGCCGCATCGACGACGTCGTCAACGTCTCCGGCCACAGGCTCTCGACCGCGGAGGTGGAGTCGGCGATCGTCGCCCACGAGAAGGTCGCCGAGGCGGCGGTGATCGGCCAGTCCGACGAGCAGACCGGGCAGGCGATCTGCGCCTTCGTCACCCTGGGTGGCGAGACCGAGCCCAGCGATGAGCTGATCGAGGAGATCCGCGCCACGGTCGCCGAGCGGATCGGCAAGTTCGCCCGGCCCAAGCGGGTGATCTGGGCCGACGACCTGCCGAAGACGCGCTCGGGCAAGATCATGCGGCGGCTGCTGCGCGACATCGCCGAGGGGAGAGCGCTCGGGGACGTGACCACGCTGCGCGATCCCGGCGTGATGGCCGAGCTGGAGAGCCAGATCGCCGCCCAGCGCGACGCCGAGGACTGATCTCCCTGCCTCCGGTGCGCCTTATGGACCCATGAGGTCCATAAGGCGCACCGGAACGCTCAGCGGGCGGGGCGCTCGTCGACCATGCGCTGGACCGCGAGCTCGAGCGCCTGCAGCTGTTCCTGGACGCCGCGCAGCTCGCGCAGGGCGAGCGCCTCGGCCGAGACCTGCTCCGCCTCGAGCTCTTCCTCGACCTCGAGTATTTCCGGGCTGAGGAAGCGCTGCGCGAAAGCGCCGGTGAGCAGGGCGACGAAGCCGATGCCGACGATGAGGATGAAGACCGAGACGACCTCGCCGCCGGTCGTCGTCGGGTAGATGTCGGAGCCGAGCGTGGTCATCGTCGTCACCGCCCAGTAGATCCCGTCCCAGGCGTCGAGGTGCTGGTTCTGCTTCTCGATGCCGACGAAGAGGGCGCCGCCGCCGAGCACCGTCAGCACGGTCAGCAGCAGCGCGTAGTGGAGACCCTCGAGCGAGAAGACCTCGCGGGAGAGCTGCGCCAGCCGAAGGAGCCGCAAGAGACGCAGCAGCCGCAGGACCCGGAGGCCCTGCAGGCCCGGCGGGAGCACCGGAGGAGTGAGGACGACGATGATCAAGTCGAGCGGGTTGTGCCGCAGCCACTTGCGCCGTTCGGGCACTACGGCCAGCATCACGACCAGCTCGACCACGAAGGCGATCCAGGTCACCCAGTTGAGCACGATCGCCACGTCCTCCAGCAGCCCGCCCGGTTTGGACTCGGTGATCGCAACCGTCGGCAGCGTCAGCGCCGCCGCGATCAGCATCGGCGTGTTCAGCAGTTCGGCGACGCGCGTGCTGCGCGCGTCCATTCCCGGCGCATAGCGAACGGTCTTCTGCGTGGCCTCTGCCGATTGGGCCTCCATCCGCGCCTACTTCGACGCGGCGCCCCAAGCGCCTACCGCTTCCGGTGCGCTTTATCCCCGTATAACGGGGCAAAGGCGCACCGGAGTGGGGAGCCCAGGTCAGAGCAGCTCGACTGGCGAGCCGTGGTAGCCGACCCGGGCGAGGCGGCGGGTCTCGCCGCCGGGCCAGGTCGTCAGCTCGAGGTCGGCCCGGTCGTCGACGGGCTCCATGCGCAGCCAGGCCAGCGGGGCGTCGGCGCCCGCCCTCTCGCCTGCCGCTCTTACGTGCCCGAAGAAGGCCTCGCGCTCCTCGTCGCTCAGGTACTGGCTGACGATCGAGTGGTAGAGCACCGTGGCCCGGCCGGGGGCCGGCTCTGCGAGCACTCGCCGGGTCCAGGCGCTGGCGGTCTCGCGCTCGACCGTGACCGCAACTTCCCCGGCCACCGCCAGGGCCGCCCGCATGCGGGCGATCCGCTCGGGCTGGTCGGGCCAGACGTAGGAGAGCAGGGTCAGCTGTCCCTCCGGCGTGGAGGCGTCGACCGGGTTCGCGTCGCAGCCGCGGCGCTCGGCGACCTCGACCGCCTCCGGCAGCGCCGGGGCCTTCCCTTCGAGCTCGAACTCGAGTTGCAGAGGGGAGTCGGCCGGCCCCCAGGAGAACCCATCCGCCCTGTAGGCGAAGCGGTCCCAGCGCAGGTTGAGACCGGCGCTCGCACCGACCTCGAGCAGGCGGAGGGGCATTCCGGTCTCGGCGGCGACGGTCAGGAACCCGAAGAGGAGGGCGTTGCAGCGGCCGACCTCGTTCGTCTGCACCGGGAGGTCGACCAGCGAGCGCAGCTCTGCGGCGTTGCGCTCGATCGCGTCGCGCAGGGCCTGCCAGGCCCGCGACGCGTCACGGGCCTCGTAGGCGGCCGCGAGCTCGGGCTCCCGTCCCTCGATGACCATGCGGTTCACCGCCCCGAGCAGGCGCAGCCCGAGCACCGAGAACCGCGGGTCGTCCTCGTGGCCGCGCAGGACCTCCCAGACCGGCCCGCGCAACTCGACGTCCGCCGCAGCCTGCTCCAGCAGCGCCGCGTAGAGAGGCGACCCGATCATCCGGCAAGCCTCCGCCTGCCACTGCAGCTGCCCTGCTATCGCCTCCTGCGCCGACTCGGTCACGCCTCGATCCTAAGCTGCCCATCCTCCTCTTTCCGCTGACTTCGTCTTTCCCCGTGTATATGCACGGGAAAAGACGAAGTCAGCG
>DASUIY010000396.1:0-3718 GCA_036279555.1 Solirubrobacterales bacterium
AACCGCCCTTATGTGTCCGGTTTTCGGCCCGTCGGCCGGCAGTTAGGAGCGGGCGGTCTGGCGGGCCGTCTTCTGGCGGCGTGTCTTGTCGAGTTCGACCTTGCGCAGGCGGATCGACTCGGGGGTGACTTCGACGCACTCGTCCTCGCGCAGGAACTCGACGGCGGCTTCGAGGGTGAGGCGCGTGGGCGGCGTCATCCGCTCCAGCACCTCGGCGCTGGCGGCGCGCATGTTGGTCTGCTGCTTCTCCTTGATCGCGTTGACGTCCATGTCCTCGGAACGGGCGTTCTCGCCGATGATCATCCCCTCGTAGACCTCCTCGCCGGGGCCGACGAAGAGGGTGCCGCGGTCCTGCAGGCCGATCAGCGCGTAGCCGGCGGTCTTGCCGCGGCGGTCGGCGACGATCGAGCCGGTGGGGCGCAGGCGCAGGTCGCCGGCCCAGCGCTCCCAGCCCTCGAAGACGTGGTGCATGACGCCGGTGCCGCGGGTCTCGGTGAGGAACTCGGTGCGCAGGCCGATCAGGCCTCGTGCCGGCACCAGGTATTCCATCCGCACCCAGCCGGTGTCGTGGTTGGCCATCTGCTCCAGGCGCCCCTTGCGCCCCGCCAGCAGCTGGGTGATCGCGCCGACGTGCTCCTCGGGGGCGTCGATCGAGAGCCGTTCGACCGGCTCGTGCAGCTTGCCGTCGATCTCCCGGGTCAGCACCCGGGGCTGGCCGGCGGTGAGCTCGAATCCCTCGCGGCGCATCAGCTCCAGCAGCACAACCAGCTGCAGCTCGCCGCGGCCCTGCACCTCCCAGGCGTCGGGCCTGTCGGTGTCCTGGACCCGGATCGAGACGTTGCCGACCAGCTCGGCGTCGAGGCGGTCGCGGACCTGCCGCGCGGTCAGCTTGCTGCCCTCGGTGCCGGCCAGGGGCGAGGTGTTGATGCCGAGCACGATCGAGAGCGAGGGCTCGTCGACGGTTATGACCGGCAGCGGGCGCGGATCGGCGGGATCGGCGAGGGTCTCGCCGATCGTCACCTCTTCCATCCCCGCGACGGCGATGATCTCTCCCGGCCCGGCTTCCTTCGCCGAGACCCGCTCGAGCGCCTCGGTGACGTAGAGCTCGGAGACGGTGGCGCGCTCGACCGAGCCGTCGGCACGGCACCAGGCGATCTGCTGCCCGGAGCGGATCGTCCCGTGGCGCACCCGGCAGAGAGCCAGGCGGCCGACGTAGGGGGAGGCGTCGAGGTTGGTGACGTGTGCCTGAAGCGGGTGGTCGGGGTCGAACTCCGGTGCTGGGATCTTCTCCAGCATCAGGTTCATCAGCGGCGAGAGGTTGCTCCCCTCCACCCCCTCTTCGAGCGATGCCCAGCCGTCCTTGGCGTTGGTGTAGACGATCGGGAAGTCGATCTGGTCTGAGTCGGCGTCGAGGTCGAGGAAGAGCTCGTAGACCTCGTCGACGACCTCGGCGATGCGGGCGTCCGGGCGGTCGACCTTGTTGACGACGAGGATCACCGGCAGCTTCGCCTCCAGCGCCTTGCGCAGGACGAAGCGGGTCTGCGGCAGAGGCCCCTCGGAGGCGTCGACGAGGAGCAGCACGCCGTCGACCATCGTCAGGCCGCGCTCGACCTCACCGCCGAAGTCGGCGTGGCCCGGCGTGTCGACGATGTTGAGCTTCACCCCGTCGTAGTTGACGGCGGTGTTCTTGGCGAGGATCGTGATCCCCTTCTCGCGCTCGAGGTCCATCGAGTCCATCACCCGCTCGGCGACGTCCTGGCCCTTGCGGAAGGCGCCGGACTGCCAGAGCATCGCGTCGACCAGGGTCGTCTTGCCGTGGTCGACGTGAGCCACGATGGCGATGTTCCGAAGATCTTCCCGTCTTGTCACTCGTCTGGTCTCCCGAAAAAAAGGCCCGCCGTCGCCGGCGGGCCCGAACTGCGAAGTGCGGTAAACGACTACGAGGTCTGCTGAACGCTCGCCGCGGCGGGGCCCTTGGGGCCTTCCTCGGACTCGTAGCTCACTTTGGCGCCCTCGGTCAGGGACTTGAAGCCCTCACCCAGGATCGCGCTGTGATGAACGAAGACGTCCTTGGAGCCGTCGTCGGGAGTGATGAACCCGTAGCCCTTGTCGTCGCTGAACCACTTGACTGTTCCAGTCGGCATGTATTGCCTCCACTTGATGTGCTGCGAACGCGGAGGCTTCGGTAAAGCAACGACGCGAGCGCTAGACACGACTTTTTGCCGGATATCGATCCGACCTAACGCCGGGGACCGTAGCAGGCCTGGGCCGAAAAGCGCTGCGCTCGGAATCGCGTGCAGGGGGGTTGAGACAAAGGAGGAACCAGCCGATACGGTGACGGCGATGCCCCGATGGCGAGCAAACCCCGGCCTGGTGGCCCGGATTTCGATTGCTGCCCTGGCATCGGCTTCCGTCCTGGCGCCGCATGCCGTGGCGGTGCCGAGTGGGGGGCCCCTGGCTTCCACCCAGGTCGGCGGACCGAGGGCCTACGTCCCGGGCGAGGCGATCGTGCGCTTCGAGCGAGGCACGTCGCGCGCGGATCGCCGCGATGCGCGACGCTCGGCCGACGTCGAGTTCGGCGACACCCTCGGCATACCGCGCGTTCAGCTGCTCGAGGTCCACGGATCCGTGGGCGCCGTCGTCCGGCGCCTGGAAGACCAGCCTGGGGTTGCCTACGCCCAGCCGAACTATCGCTACGAGGCGCTGGCGGTACCCGAACCCGACGACAGCTTCTTCGAAGATCTCTGGGGCCTTTCGGATCCCGCGCTGCCGGATCCCGGCGTGGGCGCGCTCGAGGCCTGGGACCACGGCAAGGGGGGTGGCGAGGTGATCGCCGTCGCCGACACCGGGGTCGACTTGACGCACCCCGACATCGCGCCCAACCTGTGGACCAACCCGAGCCCCGGCCCAAGCTCTGGCCTGCACGGATACGACTTCGTCGACGACGACGGCGATCCCGACGACTACAACTTCCACGGGACGCATGTGGCGGGCACCGCAGCTGCCGTCTCCGGCAACGCACTGGGGATCGCCGGGGTCGCCCCCGAGGCGGAGATCATGGCCGTCCGGGTCCTTGACGGCGACGGAAGCGGTTCGACCGACGACATCGCAAGCGGAATCGCCTACGCGGCGGAAGAAGGGGCCGGCGTCATCAACCTCAGCCTCGGCGGCCCGGCCGGCGAAGACGAGGCGATGTCGGACGCGGTCGACCTGGCCGCCGAAGAAGGGGCCGTCGTCGTCGCAGCCGCCGGCAACGAAGGGGCGAACAACGACGCCGAACCGACCACGCCGTGCACGCTCCCCCAGGCGAGCCTGATCTGCGTCGCGGCGCTCGGCCAGAGCGGCGGCCTGGCGAGCTTCTCGAACTTCGGCGCCCAGTCCGTCGACGTCGCCGCGCCGGGGACCGGCATCCTCAGCGCCAAGGTGGACTACGGCACGCCGCTGTTCAGCAATGGCTTCGAGCCGGGGACGACCGAAGCCTGGAGCACCTTCGAGGAAAACGGGGGGCTTCCGTGGGGCCTGAGCGCGTCGGCGGCGAGCGGCACCCAGTCGGCAACGGACAGCCCGGGAGGCGACTACGGCCAAGCGATCAACCCGAGCGAATTTGCCGTCTCCGAACTGTTCACCGTCGGCGCCGTGGACCTGAGCGACGAGCGCGGCTGCCGGGCCCACTTCCGCACGAAGTACGAGCTGGAGGACATCTTCGACTACTTCGTCG
>DASUIY010000397.1:0-9516 GCA_036279555.1 Solirubrobacterales bacterium
CGACCTCGACTGGACCGAGACGGCGCCGCGCGAGGAGTCGCTCGAGTTCCTGCTCTCGCTGCCGGGGGTGGGGCGGAAAACCGCGGCCTGCGTGCTGATCTTCACCTGGGGCATCCCGGAGATCCCGGTCGACGTCCACGTCCACCGGGTCGGCGGCCGCCTCGGGCTCTTCCCCGAGAAGGCCTCCTTCGAGCGCGTCCACGACGAGATGCTGGCGATCGTCGACCCCGAGGACGCCTACGAGCTGCACATGAACCTGATCCGCCACGGGCGGGTCCTCTGCCGCCCCAAACCCCGCTGCGGGGAGTGCGAGCTGCGCCGAATGTGTCCCTGGTACCGTGCCGGGCGCAAATGAGCAAAAAGACCTTCATCTCCTTTGGTCTGATGGTCCTCGTCCTCGCGGTCCTGATCCCCTGGCTCGTCTTCCGCTCAGACGGCGATGCCGCGCGGGGCGCGCAGAAGGTGCCCTCCGACCTCGAGAGCGGCCAGAGCCTCTTCCAGACCAACTGCGGCACCTGCCACGCGCTCTACGCGGCCGGCACCAACGGCAACTACGGCCCCGACCTCGACCAGCTGCTGGCGCCCGCCGGGCCGCCGGAGGGGCCGACCGCGGAATCGACCGTCAAGCAGCTCGAAGGCCGCGTCCTCAACGCGATCGAGGAGGGCGTCGACAGCAGCACCACGCTGGGCCGGATGCCCGGCGGCATCCTCAACGAGCAGCAGTCTGAAGAAGTCGCCGAATTCGTAGCTCACACAGCGGGCGAGGGCTAAGCCCCCGCCCGCTGACTGTTCTCGTCAGCGCTTGAACAGCAGGGCGCTGAAGACGCCGGCGTGGTCTGAGCTCCAGAAGCCGTTGACCGGGGCGCGGCCGGTGACCGAAGAGGCCTTCAGCTTCACCTCTTTCGGGTCGCGGGTCATCACGTGGTCGACCTGGTGGTCGAAGTTGGCGATCGAGCCGCCCGCGCCCTCGGCCAGCAGGCTCGAATCGAGGCAGCAGCTCAGCGGATCGTTCGTGCTGCGCTCGCGCATGCCGGCGCCGAGCAGGGCCCGGTAGGCCTGCTGGTCGCCCGGTTCGACCGTGTCGTCGTCGGAGTTGAGGTCGCCGAGGAGCACGACGGGCAGTTTGCTCGTCGCCGGGCCGTTCGGGGCAACGAGCTCCCCGGCCTGCAGGGCGCGGATGCTCGGCACCTGGGCGGCGTCGTCGAAAGCCTCGAGGTGGGTGTTGACGAAGCGGAATTCGCGGCTGCCGCGGACCTTGGCGTCGATCGAGGTCCAGCCGCGGGTCACCGAGAGGTTGACCCCGGAGACCGTCACCGTCAGCAGGTTGGCGAAGTGGCCCGCCCGCGGGCGCTTGAAGGTGGCGCCGGCCCCGTTGCGGACCAGGATCACGTCGCGCATCGTCAGGCGGCCGTTGATCTCGGCGTTGGCGATCGCCCCGTTCGGCCCGTCGCCGGCAACGCCGTTCTCGTTGGCGGGAGCTTCGAAGTCGAACTCGTCCTGGGAGATCGCGACCCGGTACTGGGGCTTGCCTTTGCTCTTGAGCCGGGCGAGCAGTTCTGAGAGGTAGTCGTAACGGACCGCTGTGGCCGTCGGTTTGGCGCTCGTGTTGAGGAAGACTTCGAGGCTCGGCGGGCCGGTGCGCCAGAGCGCAACCTCCTGCAGGCCGACGATGTCGGGCTTCTTCTTGAGGATCTCCTGAGCGAGGCCGCGGGCCCGGGTGGGGAAGCTGTTGGCGGTCACTTCGCGCAGGATCTGCCCAGTTGCCTCGGTGAAGGCGGTGAGGCCGGAGGCCGTTATCGCCGGCGTGAGGTCGGCGCCGAGGTAGAGGTTGCGGGTCATCACGTTGACCTGTTTGGGCTTGTCCTGGCTCTTGCCCTTGCCGTGGCCTTTTTTGGCCTTGTGGCCGGTGGTGTGGTCGCCATTGATCCCGGCGCCGCCAGAGGCGGGGAGCAAAGCAAGGACCAGGGCAGCGGCAAGCGCGAGCAGAACCGCGGTTCGGCGGATCGCTACAGGCGATTGGTTCAAGATGTCTCCTCTTCGTCGCGACCGCCGTCGCCGGGGCCGAATCGTTCGTCGAGGCGCCTCCACTACCCGCAAACCCACTATACGTGCCAAAGGTTTGCGTCCCGTCAGAAATCTGCCATACTGACGCTTAGATTTCTTAGCAGACCGAACTAGAGCTGGAGGTACTTGATAGTGGGTAAGACGATCGGGATCGATCTGGGCACGACCAACTCCTGCGTCGCCGTGCTGGAGGGCGGCGAGCCTACTGTGCTGGAGAACTCGGAGGGCGGGCGGACGACCCCCTCGGTGGTCGCCTTCACCGAGTCCGGCGACCGCCTGGTCGGCACCGTCGCCAAGCGCCAGGCGGTGATGAACCCCGAGAACACGATCTTCTCGATCAAGCGCTTCATGGGCCGCAAGGAGGCCGAAGTCAAAGAGGAGGAGACGATCGTCCCCTACGAGGTCGAGGCCGGCCCCAACGGGGACGTGCGGGTCGACGTGCGCGGCAAGCAGTACAGCCCGCCGGAGATCAGCGCGATGATCCTGCAGAAGCTGAAGGCCGACGCCGAAGCGAAGCTGGGCGAGACGGTCGACAGCGCCGTGATCACCGTCCCCGCCTACTTCAACGACGACCAGCGCCAGGCGACGAAGGACGCCGGCAAGATCGCCGGGCTCGACGTCAAGCGGATCATCAACGAGCCGACCGCGGCCTCGCTCGCCTACGGCCTCGACAAGGAGACGGCCGACCACACGATCCTCGTCTTCGACCTCGGCGGCGGCACCTTCGACGTCTCGGTGCTGGAAATCGGCGACGGGGTCTTCGAGGTGAAGGCGACCGCCGGCGACAACCACCTCGGCGGCGACAACTGGGACAAGGCGATAGTCGAGTGGCTGGTCGCCGAGTTCAAGCGCGACCAGGGGGTCGACCTCGCCGCCGACAAGAACTCGCTGCAGCGCCTCTACGAGGCGGCCGAGAAGGCGAAGATCGAGCTCTCCTCGGCGCAGGAGACGCAGATCAACCTGCCCTTCATCACCGCGGTGGAGGGCCAGCCCAAGCACCTCGACATGAAGCTCTCGCGCTCGAAGCTGAACGAGCTGACCGCCGAGCTGCTCGAGCGCGTGGTGGGGCCGGTCAAACGAGCGCTCGGCGACGCCGGCACCGAGATCGACCACGTCGTCCTCGTCGGCGGCATGACCCGGATGCCCGCGGTTCGCGAGCGGGTCAAGGAGCTGACCGGCAAGGACCCGCACCAGGGGGTCAACCCGGACGAGGTCGTCGCCGTCGGCGCCGCGATCCAGGCCGGGGTGCTGGCCGGCGACGTCAAGGACGTGCTGCTGCTCGACGTCACCCCGCTGACGCTCGGGATCGAGACCAAAGGCGGCGTGATGACGAAGCTGATCGAGCGCAACACGACGATCCCGACGAAGAAGTCGGAGACCTTCTCCACCGCCGAGGACAACCAGCCCTCGGTCGAGATCCACGTGCTGCAGGGCGAGCGCGAGATGGCCAGTGGCAACAAGAGCCTGGGCAAGTTCCAGCTCACCGGCATCCCGCCGGCGCCGCGCGGCCTGCCGCAGATCGAGGTCACCTTCGACATCGACGCCAACGGGATCATCCATGTCACAGCGAAGGACCTCGGCACCCAAAAGGAGCAGAAAATCGAGATCAAGTCTGGCTCCGGGCTGTCCGAGGAGGAGATCCAGAGCATGGTCTCCGACGCCGAGGCTCATGCCGAGGAGGACCAAAAGCAGCGCGAGCTGGCCGAGGCGCGCAACCTCGCCGAGAACGCCGCCTACCAGTCAGAGAAGCAGCTCGAGGAGCTGGGAGACAAAGTCGAGGCTTCCTCCAAGGAGGAGATCGAGGCCGCGATCAAGGGCGTGCGCGAGGTGCTCGAGTCCGAGAGCGTCGAGGAGATCAACTCGAAGACCGAGGCGCTGACGGCAGCGTTCCAGCAGGTCTCCCAGCAGATCTATGAAGCGGCGCAGGCTGAGCAGGCCGCATCGGCTGACGGTGCTTCTGCTGATGGCGGCGATTCCTCAGATGAGGAGGAGGTCGTCGACGCCGAGGTCGTCGATGAGGGCGAGGACAACAAATGAGTCCGGACAAGCCCGAGGAGCAACGGCCCGCGGGTCCTGTCGCTGCAGGGGACCCACCACCCCCTGCGGTCGCTAAAGCGTCCTCGGGGGCGGTCCCCCCTACAGCGCCACCCGCGGGAGATGCGGATCGGGTTGAGCAGGATCTCGATGCGCTGCTCGAGGACACCAAGCGGGAGCGGGATGAGTACCTCGAACTGGCGAAGCGGGCTCAGGCCGATTTCGAGAACTACCGCAAGCGGATGGCGAGTGAGGTTCAAGCTGCGGGCGCTCGGGGGAAAGCTGAGGTGGTTCGGGAGGTCGTGCCGATCCTCGATGACTTGGAGCGGGCTATTCAGGCAGCTGGGTTGGATCCGGACGGAGATTCCGAGGACGGACTCTCACATGGGGTGCTGCTCGTGTTCCGGAGCTTGCGGGACTCGCTGGGGCGGAACGGGGTCGAGGCGGTCGATCCGAAGGGGGAGAAGTTCGATCCGATGGAGCACGAGGCGCTTTCGACGGTGGCCGCGGACGGGGTCGAGGCGGGGACCGTAGTCGAGGTGATGCAGAAGGGGTACCGGCTGGGCGAGCAGCTGATCCGGCCGGCTCGTGTGGTGGTGAGCGAGTAGGAGGGCATGGCCGAGGATCTCTACAAGACGCTTGGGGTTGCCAAAGGGGCCTCCGACGAGGAGATCAAGAAGGCGTACCGGAAGCTGGCGCGCAAGTACCACCCGGACCGCAACCCCGACGATCCCAAGGCGGAGGAGCGGTTCAAGGAGGTTCAAGGGGCCTATGACGTGCTCTCGGACTCCGAGAAGCGCAAGGAGTACGACGCGGGCGGGGGGGTGTTCGGCGGCTTCGGCGGCGGGGCGGGCGGAGGCCCGTTTGGCCCCGGCGGCGGAGGCGGCGGGTTCGACGTCGGCGACATCTTCTCCAACCTCTTCGGTCGCGGTGGTGGTGGGCGGGTGCAACAGGCTCGCGGGCGCGATCTCGAAACCGAGATCGCCCTCAGCTTCGACCAGGCGGTAAACGGGGCGCAGGTACAGGTCACTGTGCCGAAGGCCGAACGCTGTCCGACCTGCCACGGCAGCGGGGCGAGGCCGGGCACCAGTCCAATCACCTGCCCGCGCTGCGAAGGGCGCGGCATCGACGCCCAGAGCCAGGGCTTCTTCTCGATCAGCCAGCCCTGCTCGCAATGCGGCGGCCAGGGCCAGGTGATCGAGGATCCCTGCCCCGCCTGCAGCGGCTCCGGCCTGACCCAGCAGACCAAGCGCTACAAGGTGAACGTCCCCGCCGGGGTCAGGGACGGGGCGCGTATCCGGCTTGCCGGAAAGGGCGAGGCCGGCCAGCGCGGCGGGCCGCCCGGCGACCTCTTCGTCGTCACCCGCGTCGCCTCCTCGCCGGTCTTCAAGCGGCTCGACGGCGGCAACCTCGAGGTGACCGTGCCGATCACGATCGCCGAGGCGCTGCGCGGGGCGACGATCGAGGTGCCGACGCTGGAGGGCACGAAGAAGATCAAGGTCGGGCCCGGCACCAGGCATGGCTCTATCCAGCGCCTGCGGGGCGAGGGAGCGCCGAAGTCGCGCGGCACCGGCAAGGGCGACATCCGCTACCGGCTCGAGATCGAGATGCCCGGGGAGCTGACCGAGGAGCAGGAGGCGGCGGCGGCCAAGCTCGCCGAGGCCTTCAACGGCTCCGATCCCCGGGCGGACCTGCTGCGCAAGGCGGGTGCCCGATGAGCTTCCGGTGCGCCTTTCCCCCTCTATTCGTGGATAAAGCGCACCGGAACGGGGGTGGGCGATGAGCGCGGTGCGGCGGGAACGGATCGACGTCTCGATCGACTCCGAGCGCGGCGTCTTCATGATCTCGGTCGCCGCCGAGCTCGCCCACATGCACCCGCAGACGCTGCGCGTGTACGAGGCCCGGGGGCTGATCCAACCCAAGCGCTCGCCGAAGAACACCCGCCTCTACTCGCAACGGGATGTGGAACTGCTGCGACGCATCCAGCAGCTGACCGCCGAAGGCCTGAACCTGGCCGGAGTGGAGAGAGTGCTGACGCTGGAACGCAGGCTCAGAGAACTCGAAAGGGGAGCCGATGCAGCCGGATAGGTTCACCGTCAAGTCCCAGGAAGCGGTCGCGGCCGCACAGCAGCTCGCCACCGCCCGCCACAACCCCGAGATCGCGCCGGCGCACCTGCTCGTCTCCCTGCTCGTCCAGGAGGACGGGCTGGTCGCGCCGATCCTGCAGAAGGTCGGCGAGGACCCGGCCGCGGTCGGCGCCAAGGCTCACGAGGCGATCGAGGCGCTGCCGACGCTGGGCGGCAGCGGTGAGGAACCGCGGATGTCGGCAGCGCTGGCCCAGACGCTGCGCCAGGCCGAGAAGGAGATGGCGAAGCTCGGCGACGAGTACATCTCGACCGAGCACCTGCTGCTGGCGCTGAGCGAGTCCGACCCCGACCTGTCCGCCATCCTCCCCGACCGCGCTTCGCTGGAAAAGGCGATCGCCGAGGTTCGCGGCCCGCACAAGGTCACCTCGCCCAACCCCGAGGACAGCGTCCAGGCCCTGGAGAAATTCGGCCGCGACCTGACCTCCGAGGCGGAGTCGGGAAAGCTCGATCCCGTGATCGGCCGCGACGAGGAGATCCGCCGCGTGATCCAGGTCCTCTCCCGCCGCACCAAGAACAACCCCGTGCTGATCGGCGACCCGGGGGTCGGCAAGACGGCGATCGTCGAGGGGCTGGCGCAGCGGATCGTCGCCGGCGACGTCCCCGAGAGCCTGCGCGACCGCCGGGTGATCGCGCTCGACATCGGCTCGCTGCTGGCGGGCTCGAAATACCGCGGCGAGTTCGAGGAGCGGCTGAAAGCGGTCCTGACCGAGGTGCAGGAAGCGGCGGGGCAGATCGTTCTCTTCCTCGACGAGCTGCACACGATCGTCGGCGCCGGCGCCGCGGAAGGCGCGGTCGACGCCGCCAACCTGCTGAAGCCGATGCTGGCCCGGGGCGAGCTGCGCGCGGTCGGCGCGACGACGCTCGACGAGTACCGCAAGCACGTCGAGAAGGACGCGGCCCTGGAGCGGCGCTTCCAGCCCGTGCTCGTCGGCGAGCCGGACACAGGCGACACGATCGCGATCCTGCGGGGGCTGAAGGAGCGCTACGAGGTCCACCACGGGGTGCGAATCTCCGACTCGGCGATCGTCGCCGCGGCGACGCTCTCGGAGCGCTACATCGCCGACCGCTTCCTCCCCGACAAGGCGATCGACTTGATCGACGAGGCGGCCTCGCGGCTGAAGATCGAGATCGACTCGATGCCGACCGAGATCGACGAGGTCGAGCGGCGCATCCAGCAGCTCGAGATCGAGCGCACGGCGCTGGAGAAGGAGAGTGACGAGGCGTCGAAGGCACGGCTGGAGGCGCTCGACGCCGAGCTGGCCGAGCTGCGCGAGAGCTCGGCTGAGATGAAGGCGCGCTGGCAGAACGAGAAGGAGGCGATCGACTCGATCAAGGCGGCCAAGGCGCGGCTGGAGGAGGCCGGACGCGAGGCGGAGCGGGCCGAGCGCGACGCCGACCTGGAGCGGGCGGCGAAGCTGCGCTACGGCGAGATCCCCGAGCTTGAGAAGACCGTCACCGAGCAGGAGGCGAGGCTGGCCGAGCTGCACGCCGGCGGCGCCACGATGCTGACCGAGGAGGTGACCGAGGAGGACGTCGCCGAGGTCGTCGCCAAATGGACGGGGATCCCGGTCAGCCGCCTGATGGAGGGCGAGGTCGAGAAGCTGATCCACATGGAGGAGCGCCTGCACGAACGGGTGATCGGCCAGGACGAGGCGATCGAGGCGGTCTCCAACGCGCTGCGCCGCTCCCGCGCCGGGCTCTCCGATCCCAACCGGCCGATCGGCAGCTTCCTCTTCCTCGGCCCGACGGGAGTCGGCAAGACCGAGCTGGCGAAGGCGTTGGCGGAGTTCATGTTCGACTCCGAGCAGGCGATCGTCCGCCTCGACATGTCCGAGTACATGGAGAAGCACACGGTGGCGCGGCTGATCGGCGCCCCACCCGGCTACGTCGGCTACGAGGAGGGCGGCCAGCTGACAGAGGCGGTGCGGCGGCGTCCCTACGCGGTGGTCCTGCTCGACGAGATCGAGAAGGCGCACCCCGACGTCTTCAACACCCTGCTGCAGATCATGGACGACGGTCGGCTCACCGACGGCCAGGGCCGCACGGTCAGCTTCACCAACACAGTCCTGATCATGACCTCCAACGTAGGCAGCGACCGGATCGTCGCCGAGTCGGTCGACGAGAAGATGCGCGAGCAGATCGAAGAGGTGCTGGCCGCGACCTTCAAGCCCGAGTTCCTCAACCGGATCGACGACACGGTGATCTTCCACCGCCTCTCCAAGGAGGACATCGGCCGCATCGTCGAGCTGCAGGTGGACCAGCTGATCGGCCGCGTGCGCGAGCGCGGGATCGAGGTCGAGCTGACGGGCGACGCGAAGACGCTGCTCGGCAACCTCGGCTACGACCCGACCTACGGCGCGAGGCCGCTGAAGCGGGTGATCCAGAAGCAGCTGGTCGACAAGCTGGCTTTGGCGCTGCTCGAGGGCGAGTTCCGCGAAGGGGACGTCGTGCGTATCGACGCCGAGACCGGCGAGTTGAGCTTCGCCCGGGCACCTGAGGTCGCCAACGTGAGCAGCGCCTAGTTCGCTGTGGGAGTGGTTGGCGGGTGCCCTCCCCAAAACGCTCGGCGGGAGCCTCGCTTGAGTGTTTTGGGGAGGGCACCCGCCAACCTCACGCCGCCGCAACGACGCGTTTACATAATGGTTAGAAAGATGCCGCACAATCCTGCTGGATGGAGGCAGGAGACTTAGCTGGGAATCGCAATCCAGAGCGCCGGACTTCAGGATTCTGGCTTGGATTCCGACGTAAGCTTGAGAACCTTCATTTGATGACGCGACGACCCAAAATCAATGCTGGGCGCAGCATGCCGCGGGCGCGGGCGCTCGGTGCTGCCGTCGGAGGTCGCGCGAGCGATGCCGGCGGGGCGATACAGGAGCGGGTCGCCTGGCCCGTTTCCGACTTCCTGCGGGGGCTCTTCGACGTCGCCAGGTGGCCCTTCGAGCGGATCGTCTGGACGTTTGAGCGAGCTGTGGTCTGGCCGCTGGGCGAGCGGACCGCCGGGCGGGGCGTACCCGGCCGGGCAGTCGTGCTGAGTGGGGTGGCTTTGCTTGCGGTGGGAGCGCTTTCCCTTGCCGCGATCAGGGCCGGCAACGGGAGCGGCGAAGAGCCGGCCGTCGTCGTCGCGCCCGTCAAGGCCCCCGTCGAGAGGCCCGAGCCGGAGCCGGCCCCTGTCCTCCAGGGCGCCGTCCCCGACTTCGTGCCGGAGGATGGCGGCACCGCTGCGGCGAAGGTCGCCAAGGCCGACACCGTGATCAGCAGCGACGCCGGCACC
>DASUIY010000398.1:0-3401 GCA_036279555.1 Solirubrobacterales bacterium
CGATCCGCTCGGCCTCGCGCTTGGCCTCGGCCAGCATCTCCTGGCGCTCCTTGACGATCCAGCGCGCCTGCTTGATCTCCTCGGGGATCGTCGCCCGCATCTGGTCAAGCAGGTCGTAGATCTCCTCGCGATCGACGCGAACCTGGTCCGTCAGCGGCACCGGGCGCGCGTTGTGGACCACGTCGTCGAGCTTGTCTATGAGAACGAGAACGTCCATCAGCAGGTCGTAAGCCTACGTGTAAGCGGCGTCTTCGGTGAAGAAGCGGTTATTTCCTCGGCTTTTTGCAAGCTCTCGCCCAACACCCCCCAACGACGGAGAAGCCTACCGCTCGCCGAAGCGCTGTGCCATCGCACCCGCGACAGGGCCTGGGACGAGGTCGGAGACGTCGCCGCCGAAGGTCGCCATTTCCTTGACGCCGGTGGAGGAAAGGAAGCTGTACTGGGGCGAGGCGATCATGTAGATGCTCTCGATCCCCGGGTCGAGCTTGCGGTTGAGCTGTGCCATCTCGAACTCGTACTCGAAATCGGAGATCGCCCGCAGGCCCTTGACGATCGCCTTCGCGCCCTGTTCGCGCGCGAACTCGACCAGCAGGTTGGAGAAGATCCTCGCCTCGACGTTGGGCAGGCTCGCCGTCGCTTCTTCGATCAGCCCCTTGCGCTCCTCCGCGGTGAAGAGCGTCTTGTCCTTGCGCATCGGGTTGTTGACGATGCCGACGACGACGCGCTCGAAGACGGCCGCGCTGCGGGTGATGATGTCGATGTGCCCGTTGGTGACCGGGTCGTAGCTGCCCGGGCAGACCACAGTGCCGTCGCGCTCCGCCATCAGCCGTCCTCTCCGTAGATCGAGACGTCGGCGGCGCCGTAGCGGCGCTGGCGCAAGCGCGGCAGCGAGTCGATCCGAAGCGGGCGCCGCGCGCCGCTCTCGACTATCGCCCGCCCGCCCGGTTGGAGAAGGCGCGGCAGATGGCTATTCAGTTCCTGCCCCACGCGGTCGGCGAGTCTATAGGGGGCGTCGACGAAGACGAGGTCGAAGCGAGGGCTCTCCTCCTCATCCGGCCGGCCCGACAGCCAGCGAGAGACGTCGGCTCGGACGAGCTCGACCCGCTCGGAGAGACCGAGTCGCTCGACGTTTCCGAGCGCGGCACGGGTGTCGCGGTCGACCAGGGTGGCGGCGGCGGCACCGCGTGAGAGCGCCTCGATGGCCAGAGCGCCCGTGCCGCAGTAGAGGTCGAGGACGGTCGCGCCCTCGACCATGCCGCCGAGGACGGAGAAGATCGCCTCCCGCGCCCGGTCGGACGTGGGCCGCACCTTCCAGCCACGCGGGGCGACCAGCCTCTGCCCTTTGAGGTCGCCAGCGATAACGCGCACACCGCAAACCTAAAGGGCTAACAGCAAGCGTCTGCTCAAAGCGGGATCGGGTCGGCGGCGCCGGCGCCGAAGCGGCGGCGGGCGGCCTCCAGCAGAGGGCCGAGCTCGGGGGCGTCGAGTGAGCCGTGACGGCTCATCAGGGCCAGTACCTCCTTACGGGCGGCGAGGAGGACGTCGCCGTCCTCGGGCAGCTCGGCGACGGCGAAGCGGGGCAGGCCGCTCTGGCGGGTCCCCAGCACCTCGCCCTCACCGCGCAGTCGGAGGTCGACCTCGGCGAGCTTGAAGCCGTCGCGCTCGCGCTCGACCGCCTTCAGGCGCCGGCGTGCCATCTCACCCGCGTCTTCGGGGAAGAGCAGGCAGACCGACTCGTGCTCGCCGCGGCCCACCCGGCCACGCAATTGGTGCAGTTGGGAGACGCCGAAGCGCTCGGCCCCCTCGATCACGATCACGCTCGCGTTGGCGACGTCGATCCCGACCTCGATCACCGTGGTGGCGACGAGGACGTCGGTCTCGCCGGCGGCGAACGCCTCCATCGCCGCGGCCTTCTCGACCGAGCGCATCTGGCCGTGGATGACGCCGACCCTGAAGTCGCGCAGCTCGCCGGCCGCGAGCCGCTCCGCCTCGACCTCGGCGGCACGCCCCTGCAGCTTCTCGGACTCCTCGACCAGCGGGCAGACGACGTAGGCCTGGCGGCCCTCGCGCAACTGCCCGCGGATGAACTCGTAGGCGCCGGCGCGATCTCCCTCCTCGACGATCCGGGTCGCGACCGGCTTGCGGCCGGATGGCAGCTCGTGCAGCGCGGTCGTGTCCAGGTCGCCGTACGCGGTCAGCGACAGCGTCCGCGGGATCGGCGTCGCCGTCATGTGCAGCACGTGCGGCGCCATCCCCTCCACCCCCTTCGAGTCCAGGGCCTTGCGCTGCTGCACCCCGAAGCGGTGCTGCTCGTCGACGACGCAGAGCCCGAGCCGGGCGAAGCGCACCGCCGGCTCGATCAGGGCATGGGTGCCGACGATCAGCCCGAGCTCGCCGGTCGCCAGCCGCTCCAGCGCCTCCCTGCGCCTCGCCGCCGGCGTCGACCCCGTCAGCAGCGCAAACGGAGTCGCCTCCTCCGCCAGCAGCCTCCCCAGCGTCACCGCATGCTGCTCGGCCAGCGTCTCAGTCGGCGCCATCAGCACCGCCTGAAACCCGGCTTCCAGCGCCCGCAGCATCGAGTACACGGCGACGACGGTCTTCCCCGACCCGACCTCCCCCATCAGCAGCCGCTGCATCGGCTCGCCGGAGTCCAGGTCCCCGTCGATCTCGTCGAAGGCCTTCAGCTGATCCCGAGTCGGCTCAAACGGCAGCGACTCGACCCAACGCCCTACCTGCTCCCCGGGCTTCCCGAGTCGCGGCGCCGGCCTCGATATGCGGTGCGACCGCTTCCGCGTAGCCAGTATCGCCTGGTACAGAAACAGCTCTTCGAACCGCAGCCGCTCTCTCGCTGCCTCGACATCCTCAGTCGTCTCCGGGAAGTGCATCGCCTTGACCGCATCGGAAACGCCAGCAAGCCCGTGCCGCACTCGCACCTCTGCAGGCAGCGCCTCGGGCACGTTGCCCACCCATCGGATCGCCTGCTCCATCCACTGGCGAATGCGGGCCGCCTTCAGCTCTTCGGTCGCCGGATGGATAGGGACCAGCCCCCCGGCCGCGGGTCCTGTCGCGGGGGAGGGGGGGCCTGCGGGCGGGGGCTGCGCCTCCGTTCTCGGCCCCCCCTCCCCCACGCCACCCGCGGAAGGAAGGAACTCGTATTCGGAAACCGTGAGCCCCCGTTTGCCCACCGAGCCGGTGAGCAGAAGTCGGGTGCCCGGTGTGAGCTTCTGAGCGACCCAGGGCTGGTTGAACCAGGTGGCGCGAATGGAACCGCTCTCGTCCCCGACCTTCGCGCCGACGAAGGTCAGGCCACGGCGCCGGAACGGGCGAGAAGCGTTGCCCAGGATCTCGACGGAAATCGTCACCTTTTGCCCTTGCTCCAAGCTATCCACAGGAACCACGGT
>DASUIY010000399.1:0-6575 GCA_036279555.1 Solirubrobacterales bacterium
TATTGGCTTGGGGATGAGCACGGTTGAAGTGGATGACGGGATCAGCGGGCTGAAACCGGCAACCACATATCACTTTCGCGTGGTCGCAACCAACGTCAAAGGCACGAGCTTCGGAGAAGACGAAACGTTCACGACGAAATAATGGCTCATCGATGACGCCCCCCGGGGCTCAGCGCCGGGCTCGGCGTCGCGTCAGCAGCTCGTCGAGCTTCTCGTAGCCCTCGCGGACGCCCTTCTCCATGCCGGCCTCGAGGATCGCGTCGCGGGACTCCTTCGAGTCGAAGGCGCCGGTGACGACGATCCGGGTTCGGTCGCCGTCGAGCTCCTCGAACTCGACCCGGTCGACCGAGGGCGGAGCGTCGTTGCCCTCCCACTGGAAGGTCTGGACCAGCAGGCGCGGGGGGTCGACCTCGCGGAACTCGCCGAAGAAGACGTAGCTGCCGTCCGCGTCGGCGTGCGTGTAACGGTAGCTGCCGCCCGTGCGCACGTCCATCTCCTGGACGGTCATCGTCAGCCTGCGGGGGCCGAGCCATTCGGTCAGCAGCTCGGGATCGGTGTAGGCCTCGAAGACGAGCTCGCGGGGAGCGTCGAACTCGCGCTCGATGCGGACCTCGGTATCGCTCGGCGTGGTCACGGTGGTGGGGTTGTTCGTCGCATCGCTCATCGCTCGTATTGTTGCGCGCGTGATCGGGCGCCTCGCCGCGGCAGTCACCAGCTCGCGAGGGCGCTGGGTCACGGTTGGCGTCTGGATCGCCCTCGGGCTCGCCGGGCTGCTCGGGCGGATGCACATCGGCGACGTCACCGCGGCCGGGCAGAGCAGCTTCCTGCCGGAGAACGCGGAGTCGACCCAGGTTCTCGACGTGCTTCAGAGCGACTTCAAGGGCGGCGACGACGTGCCGGTGCTGGTCGTCTTCGAGCGCAACGGCGGGCTCACGGCCGGCGACCTGAACGCGATCGGCAGGCTCGGCCAGGGACTGGACCGGCTCGGGCTCACCGGTGCGACGCCGGTCTTCGCGCCCTTCTCCGGCCAGGCGAGGCGGCCGCTGGGCGCCGTGGCCCGGATCGCGCGCGGCATCGGGCCGATCTCCCGCGACGGCGAAGCGGCGCTGGTGGCGCTGGCCATCGACGCCGACGAGCGCAGCGCGGTCGTCGGCGGCGTCGCGAAGATCCGCTCCTACCTCGCCCATCACCGTCATCCCGGCCTGCGCTCCTACGTCACCGGGCCGGGCGGGATAGCCGCCGACCTCGAGCACGTCGCCGATGAGGCGGCGCAGACGCTTCTCGTGGCGACCCTTGGCCTGGTCCTCGTCCTGCTGCTGATCGTCTACCGCGCGCCGGTTCTCGCCCTGCTGCCGCTGCTGGCGGTCGGCACCGCCTATCTGGTGGCGGCCGGCATCGCCTACCTGCTGATCGAGGCGGGCGCGATCGTGGTCAACGCCGAGGGGACGTTCCTGCTCCTGGTGCTGGTCTTCGGCGCCGGCACCGACTACTCGCTGCTGCTGATCCACCGCTACCGCGAGGAGCTCGGCTGTGGGGTGGCGCCCGCGGCGGCGCTGCCGGACGCGCTGGCGCAGAGCGTGCGGCCGATCACCGCCTCCGCCGGGACGGTGATCGCGGCGATGCTGGTGCTGCTGCTCGCCGACCTCGAGTCGACGCACTGGCTCGGCCCGGTGCTGGCGATCGGGATCGCGGTGATGCTCGCGGCGTCGCTGACCCTGTTGCCCGCCGTCCTCGCGCTGCTCGGCGAGCGGGTCTTCTGGCCCGGCCGCGGCGCCGAGCCGCGCGAGAGGGGCCGCCGCTGGGCCCGGGTCGCCGCCCTCGTCCGCAGCCGCCCGCGCGCGATCGTCGCGATCGTCTCGGCGGGGCTCGCCGTCCTCTCGCTCGGCAACCTCGTCGACCACGGCACGCTCGGGTTCGGCCAAGGGGAAACGCGCTCGACCGAATCCGGCCGTGGCACCGAAGTCCTCGAAGAACACTTCCCGCCCGGGCTGGGGTCGCCGCTGACGGCGGTGGTCCGGATCGGCCAGGTCGAGGACGCGATCGGCCGTCTGGAGGAGCTGGGTTCCGTGAGGCTGGCGGTCCCGGTACCGCCCTCGGAGATCTCGACCGAGGCGGCGATCGCGATCGTCCTGCGAGGCAACCCCTACTCGGCGGAAGCGGCCGACCTGGTCGAGGGGATCCGCGAGAAGCTGCAGAAGGTGGCGCCGAGCGCCCTGGTCGGCGGCATCCCGGCCGAGAACTATGACATCGAGCAGGCCAACTCGCGCGACACGAAGCTGATCGTCCCATTGGTCCTGGTCCTCGTCGGCCTGATCCTCGCCCTGGTGCTGCGTGCCTTGGCTGCGCCCGCCTACCTGATCGTCACGGTCGTCGCCTCCTTCGCCGCGACCCTCGGTCTCCTCACCTTCGGCTTCACCGAGATCCTCGGCTCGAGCGGGATGGCCTTCAACCTGGTGCTGCTGGCCTTCATCTTCCTCGTCGCCCTGGGCGTCGACTACAACATCTTCCTGATGACCCGGGCCCGCGAGGAGGCGGCGGCCCTGGGCACCCGCGACGGCGTCCTCGCGGCGCTGGAGGACACCGGCGGCGTGATCACCGGAGCGGGGGTGATCCTCGCCGGCACATTCGCCACCCTCACCCTGCTGCCGCTGGAGGAGCTGGTCCAGATCGGCGCCACGGTCGCGATCGGTGTCCTGCTCGACACCTTCGTCGTCCGTGCCCTGATGATCCCGGCGATCACCTACCTCTGCGGCGACCGCGCCTGGTGGCCGGGCCGCGTGAGCTGACCGGGCCGGTCGGTCACGGGCCGGCCCTCCGGCGACTGGTCGATTTGCTTCAATCGGATCACCAGAGAAAGGAGGTGGTCCTAATTTCGAGTCACATGCTTCAGGGGACACTGGAGGTGCAGGGCCGCTAGGCGCCGCACTTGTTTCGGCCGCCCGGCGGAATCCAACCCGGGCACCGGCGAACGTGGAGAGGTCGGGCGTTGTCCCACCCGGCCGCGGTGTTCTACGTTCGTTCCCAAGCACCTGACAAGGGCCGCCTTCGGGCGGCCCTTGTTGTTCCGGCCGGTCGACGTGCAAGGGTTCCGCCGATAAGCGATGCAGACAAAGACTTTCCTTATCGGATCGCTTACGACGAGGCGGTGCGTGCGCTCTCTCAACAGCAGGGCACTATCGACAGTTTGCGAACCCGCGCTGGTCTGTTGCTCTCGGCAGCGGCCATCACAACCTCGTTTCTCGGTGCGCAAGCGCTGAACGACGGTGGTTCGAATGCCGCGACCTGGCTTGCGCTTGTCAGCTTCGTCGGGCTTTCGGTCGCAACCCTGGCGATTCTCTGGCCGCATCGTCTGGAGTTCACGGCCAATCCCGCGAACGTGATCGAAAGCTATATCGAGAGCGAGGAGCCATTCTCCGTGGCAGAGATACACCGGGATCTCTCGCTTCATATGCACGCCAGCTACGCCGAGAATCTGGCCGGTCAGAAGCAGCTGGCGGCACGCTTTCGACTCGCTGGTGCCCTGCTGACCGCAGAGGTTGTTCTTTGGCTCATTGACCTCGCATCGAAGGCGTAAAATGTCCAGCATGCCGCGCCATTCGCTACACGGACCCGTCGAAACGAAACGCCCGAGCCCGATGCAGCCGGCTGAGGCTCGCGGCAGCCTGACGGTCAAGGCCGGCTGATCCTTCGACGACCAAGCCGATCGTTGAGTGTCTGCGGCTCCGACCCGTAGGGCAAGATCTAGGCCGATGGGCGAATTCCATTACGAGGGCCACCGGATCGAGTACGACTCCTACGGGGAGGGCGAGCGGCTGCTGGTGCTCGCCCACGGGCTGCTGATGAACCGGCGCATGTTCGAGCGGCTGGGGCCGGAGCTGGCGGGGCAGGGTAACCGGGTGGTCTGCGTCGACCTGCTCGGGCACGGTCGCTCTGACCGGCCGGAGGACCTGCGGCTGTACTCGATGCCGCTCTTCGCCCGCCAGGTTGCGGCGTTGCTGGACCACCTCGAGCAGCCCTCCGCGGTGGTGGGCGGCACCTCGCTCGGCGCCAACGTCGCGCTCGAGCTGGCGGTGCGCGAGCCCGACCGGGCCCGCGGCCTCTTCATCGAGATGCCGGTGCTCGACAACGCCCTGCCGGCGGTCGCGGCGACCTTCGCCCCGATGCTGCTCGGCCTGCGGCTCGCCCGCCCGGTGTTCGAGGTGACCTCTCGCCTGACCTCGGCGATCCCCCGCACGCATCACCTGATCGACATCGGGCTCGACTTCGTGCGCCAGAGCCCCGGCCCCTCGGGAGCGGTCCTCGAGGGCCTCTTGCTCGGCGAGACCGCGCCGCACCGCGAGCAGCGCACCGGGATCCGACAGCCGGCGCTGATCGTCGGCCACCCGCGCGACCCGCTTCACCCCTTCAGCGACTCCGGCATGCTCGCCGAGGAGCTGCCGAACGGGCACCTGGTCGAGGCCAGTTCGATCCTCGAGTGGCGGCTGAGGCCCGGGCGACTGACCGGAGAGCTGACTGCCTTCCTTCAGGAGGCCTGGGCGCCGGCGGCCTCGCCCGCCAGCAGCGCCTGAACCGCCTCTGGCTCGGAGCTGCCCGAGAGCGCCCGGCTGCCGTCGGCTCGCAGGCAGCTGGCGATCGCCCGCGACGGCGTCCCGTCGCGCTCGTATATGACGGTGAAGGACTCGACCGGGCCTTCGACCCCGGCGGTGGCGGCGATCTCGCGGCGCGGCAGGGCGTCGACCTCCGCCTGGGGCTCGGCGTGGGCGTAGGGCCTGGCGGGAGGGCGCGCTGAGAGCAGCGCGTTGGCGTGCTTGGTCATGTACCAGCCGACGCCGGTGAGGAAGCCGAAGCCGTCGGGGTCCTCGCGCAGGCGCTCGCGCATCGCCGCCAGCGAGTGCGTCACGTAGTTGCTGCCAGGGCCACCGGCGAAGCTCAGGCCGCCGGTCACGGTCGGCGGGCGGGCGTCGGTCGCCAGGTCGACCCCGAGCTCGCCGGCGGCGATCTGCACGGCCGAGGGGAAGCACGAGTAGAGGTCGAGGTGGGCGATCTCGTCGATTCCGATGCCGGCGTGGCCCAGCGAGGCGCCCGCGCAGGCGGCGATCGCCGGCGAGCGGTGCAGGTCCTGGCGCGAGGCCGCGAACCAGTGATCGTGCGCGGCGGCGCTCGCGTGGACGAAGACCCGGTCCTCGGCGGCGATCCCGGCCTCTTCGGCTGCGCGGGCGCTGCAGAGCAGCAGCGCCGCGCCCTGGTCGACCTGGATGTTCGCCGTCATCAGCTTCGGGTAGGGGAAGGCGACCATCCGGTTGTCCTCGCCGGCCGTGGCGATCTCCGCAGCCGCCGGCGCCTCGCGCGTCCAGGCATCGGGGTTGGACTCCGCCACCTCGGCGAACCCCCGCCAGAGCCTTCCCAGCCACTCCCGGTGCTCCTCCGGGGTCCGCCCGGCGGCGGCGCGCAGCGCGTTCTCGAGCCACGGGTAGTAGTGGACCGGCGCCAGCAGGCCGGCCGCCAGCTCGGCCTCGTGGCTCGCCGCCCGGTCGCTGCCGAGCAGGCGGGTCGGGGTGGCGTCGGCGGCCTGCTCGGGCCAGCCGGTCGGCCTCCCCTCGCGCGAGGCGCGCATGAACGGGACGATCGCCTCGGCCCCGGCGAGGAGCGCCACGTCGAGGCGGCCGGCCTGGATCTCCGTGCAGGCATCGGCCAGCAGGTCGAGCGGCCCGGTGCCGCTGGTCAGCGTCCGCACGGTCTCCGCGGGCCGCACTCCCAGCGCCCCGGCGACGACCGCCCCGGGGTCGGGCACCGGCCAGGAGAGGCAGTCGACGATCCGCACCGACTCGACACGCTCCAGCAGGCGGCCGCCGCCTGGCCGCTCGCTCGCCTGCCGCGCCGCCCGCACGATCAGCTCCAGCGGAGATATCTCGGGTCCCCCGGGGTGCCGGCTCTGCTGTCCGGCGCCGACCAGCATCGGCGCGTGGGGATCTGCCGGCATCGGGTCGCAGGTTGACAGGCGCCGCAAGGCGCCGCTGTCCGGCGTCTCAGGCGGGCGCTTTTCCTTTGTGCGCCAGCAGCGATTTGAGGTAGTCGCCGCTCTCGTTCGCTTTCAGCTGCACCCAAAGCGGCCGGTGATCGGATAGCTGCCAGGTGCGCCACTTGCGATAGAAGGCATCCGGGTCCTTTGCTTTCGGCGCTTTCCGCCCCTTCTTTTTCGCGTTCGCACGCGCCTTCCGCTCGGCCTCTTTTAGTAGCGAGTCGAAATAGGGCTGGTACGCGGTGCGCTGCTCGTCGGCGAAGGCACCCGCGAAGATGTCGACGCTGCCCGAGTGCTTGTTGCCGTCGTGGGAGTTGCCGAGGTAGTCGAGGAAGCCGGGTCGCGTCTTGAAGGCGATCTGGTCGTAGAACTTGTTCTGGTCGACGTTGGTCGGTCGCCGGATCGCCTCGGGCACCTCGAAGCCGCTTTCGAGCAGCGCCTGCATCGTCTTATGGCTGGGATCGACGACGTTGAAGTCGCCCAGCAGGATCAGCGTCTTGCCCTTGGCCAGGGCCTCGCTGGCGCGCTTGCCGAGGTAGCGCGCGATCTGCTTGAT
>DASUIY010000400.1:0-4918 GCA_036279555.1 Solirubrobacterales bacterium
TACCTTCGCTTCTACAACTACGACCGAGTCCACCACGGTCGCCTGACGGACGGCCAGATCCCGGCGGACATCGTCTACGGTGCCCGCAAGATGGAGGTCAGATGAGCCTGGGGTGTCGGCACATCTTGGAGTCGCTCCACTTTAAGAGCTGTACGACTCGAAGCGCCGCCTCGGCCACCCCAAGCTCTTTCTTAAAAGCTTGAGGACCCTGGTGCCGGGTTCGCAGTCTGGGCGTCACTCGGTGACGTGTTGGAAGGGAGCCTGGCCGTCCTCCAGGGGAATGTCGCGAAGCGGCTGACGCAGTCTGTCTCTAGGCGCGGCCACAGGCCGCGCTCCTCGTTGCACCGCGCGCCGGCGCGCGGTGCAATCAATTCCCCTGGAGGACGGCCAGGCTCCCCTACCACCCCCTCGTCCTCAACCAGTCACAATGCCCGCCTATGGCGGAGCGTGGACAGGCAGGCGCGGTGGTCGACCCGATCGCGGGCTCGCCGGTATACCCGATCGGCAGCCGCGTCAACGAGCGCGGGCACCTCGAGATCGGGGGCTGCGACGTGGTCGGCCTGGCGGCCGAGTTCGGCACCCCGGCTTACCTCTACGCCGAAGACGACATGCGGGGGCGTGCCCGCAGCTACCGCGAGGCCTTCGAGCGGGGTGGGGTGGAGTTCGAGGTCCTCTTCGCCAGCAAGTCCTTTCCCTGCACGGCCGCGTACCGGCTCTTCGCCGAGGAGGGCCTCTCGGTCGACGTCGCCTCGGGCGGTGAGCTGCACATGGCGCTGCGCGCCGGCTTCGACCCGAGCCGCATCCACATGCACGGCAACAACAAGACCGACGAGGAGATCCTCCTCGCCGCCCGCTCGGGCGTCGGCCACCTGATCCTCGACTCCTTCGACGAGATCGAGCGCTGCGAGCGTCTCCTTGATGAGCCGCAGGACGTGCTGATCCGGGTCACGCCCGGGATCAAGCCCTCGACCCACGACTACATCCAGACGGGGCAGCTCGACTCCAAGTTCGGCTTCGGGATCGAGGACGGTCTCGCCGCGCGGGCGATCGAGCGGGTGCTGGGCTCCGGCGTCCTGCGGCTCACCGGGCTGCACGCCCACATCGGCTCCCAGATCTTCGAGCTGGCGCCCTACACCCTGGCGATCCGCGCGATCGGCGAGCTCGCCGGCGAGTGGTGCAAGGTCGTCAACGTCGGCGGCGGCCTCGGCATCGCCTATGCCGCGGAGGACGAGCCCCCCGCGATCGACGCCTACGTCGACGTCAAGGTCCGCGGCGTCGCCGAGGTCTTCGGCAAGGACGTGCGCATCCTGGTCGAGCCGGGCCGCTCGCTGGTCGGCAACGCGGGCGTCACCGCGTATCGCATCGGCACCGTCAAGGAGATTCCCGGCATCCGCACCTACGTCGCCGTCGACGGCGGCATGTCCGACAACATGCGGCCGATGCTCTACGGGTCCCGCTACGAAGCGCTGATCGCCGACCGGGCCGCCGCCGCGCCCGGCAGCCTGGCGACGGTCGCCGGCATGCACTGCGAGTCCGGCGACGTCCTCGTCC
Source organism: Solirubrobacterales bacterium (assembly GCA_036279555.1). Taxonomy (GTDB): domain Bacteria; phylum Actinomycetota; class Thermoleophilia; order Solirubrobacterales; family 70-9; genus VRUE01. Next base: position 1,552 of record DASUIY010000400.1, read on the forward strand.
GCGACGCGATGCTGGCGGAGCCGGCGGTCGGCGACGTCCTCGTGACCCCGGCGACCGGGGCCTACGGCCACGCGATGGCGAGCAACTACAACGGGGTGACCCGGCCGCCGGTCGTCTTCTGCCGCGACGGCGACGCCCGCCTCGTGGTGCGGCGCGAGACCTACGAGGACCTGACCGCCAGGGATGTCTGAGGACCCCTCCAAAGTCGTTCGCATTGGGCTGCTGGGACGCGGCACGGTCGGCGGCGCCTTCGCCGGCCTGCTCGCCGCGCGCGCGAGCGCGGTCGAGGCCGCCACCGGGCGCCGTCCCGAGATCTCCGGCGTCCTCACCCGCGAGAGCGGCGACTTCGAGGCGATCCTCGAGGGCTCCGACGTGATCGTCGAGCTGATGGGCGGGACGGATCCGGCACGGGGCCACGTGCTCGATGCGCTGCGCGCCGAACGGCCGGTGGTCACCGCCAACAAGCAGCTCCTGGCAACGCACGGCGACGAGCTCTTCGACGTCGCCCGGGGGGCCGGCGTGCAGCTGCGATTCGAGGCGGCGGTGGCGGGCGTCATCCCGATCGTCCGCACGATCCAGGAGAGCTTCGGCGTCACCGAGATCGCCAAGGTCTTCGGCATCGTCAACGGCACCACCAACTTCATCCTCACCGAGATGGCCGCCAGCGGCGCCCCCTTCGAGGAGGTCCTGGCCCGCGCCCAGGAGCTGGGCTACGCCGAGGCCGACCCGACCGACGACGTCAACGGCGCCGACGCCGCGGCGAAGATGGCGATCCTCGCCCGTCTCGCCTTTCACACGCCGGTGACGTTGGACGGGGTCTCCTACGAGGGGATCGAGCGGGTCAAGCCCGACGACATCGCCTACGCCAAGGAGCTCGGCCTATCGCTGAAGCTGCTCGGCGTCGCCGAGCGTCGCGAGGGCGGGATCAGCGTGCGCGTCTTCCCCTGCTTCCTCTCTCCGGGCCACCCGCTGGCACCCGTCGAGGGCCCGTTCAACGCGGTGATGGTGGAGGCGCCGGAGATCACCGAGGTGACGATGTCGGGTCCGGGGGCGGGCGGGGTGCAGACCGCCTCGGCCGTGCTCGGCGACCTCGTCTCGATCCTCAACGGCGACGCGCCGGTCCACGAGACCCGCGAGGAGCTGCCGATCGTCGCCGACGTCGCCTCCTCGTTCTACCTGCACCTGGAGGTCGCCGACCGCCCTGGCGTGCTCGCCCGGGTCGCCCAGGTGCTGGGGGACAAGGAGGTCTCGGTCAAGAGCTTCGTCCAGCAGGGCGTCGGCGAGGACGCGCGCCTGGTGATGGTCGTCCACGAGTGCCTGGAGTCCCGCTTCTCCGAGGCGCTGGAGGCGATCGACGCGCTGGATGTGCTGCGTGCGCCGCCGCGGGCCATACGCGTGATCGAAGAGGAGTTCGTTTGAGCCCCGCTCCCCTGATCGAGAGATACAGGGAGCGGCTGTCGCTGGAGCCCGGGGACCCGGTTGTGACCCTGAACGAGGGCTCGACGCCGCTGGTCGAGGCGCCGCGGCTCTCCGAGCGGCTCGGGGTGCGGGCCTACCTCAAGTTCGAGGGGGCGAACCCGACCGGCAGCTTCAAGGACCGTGGGATGACGGTTGCGGTCTCGCGGGCGAAGGGGAGGGGCGCCGAGGCGGTGATCTGCGCCTCGACCGGCAACACCGCCGCCAGCGCCGCCGCCTACGCCGCCCGAGCCGGGCTGCGCGGCGCCGTGATCGTGCCGGAGGGCAAGATCGCGATCGGCAAGCTCGCCCAGGCGCTGATGCACGGGGCGCGGGTCGTTGCGCTGCAGGGCAACTTCGACGATGCCCTGCGGATCGTCCGCGAGCTCGCCCACAAGCACCCGATCGAGCTGGTCAACTCGGTCAACCCGCACCGGATCGAAGGCCAGAAGACGGCGGCCTTCGAGGTGATCGAGGAGCTCGGCGGGGCGCCCGGCGCGCTGGCGATCCCGGTCGGCAACGCCGGCAACGTCACCGCCTACTGGCGCGGCTTCCAGGAGGCCGGCACGGCCCCGATCCTCTACGGCTTTCAGGCCGAGGGCGCGGCGCCGCTGGTGCACGGCGAGCCGGTCGCCAGCCCCGAGACCGTCGCCTCGGCGATCCGGATCGGCAACCCGGCGCGCTGGGAGGAGGCGATGGCGGCCTTCACCGCCTCGCGCGGCCGTGTGGCCGCGGTCTCCGACGACCAGATCCTCGACGCCTACCGCTGGCTCGCCGCCGGCGAGGGGGTCTTCTGCGAGCCCGCCTCGGCAGCCTCCGTCGCCGGTCTGCTCGCCCACGGCCTGCCTACGGTCGAGGGCAGCGAGCCGCCCGAGTCGGTCGTCTGCGTCCTCACCGGCCACGGCCTCAAGGACCCCGACACCGCGCTCTCCAAGGCGCCGGCGGTGATCAACTGCGAGAACGACCTGAGCGCGGTCGAGCGCGCCGTGTTCGAGTAATTTCGGCAAGAGGGGGGAGAGATTTGCGCGCCGTGCGCTTGAGATGGCGTGCGCCTCAGCCGCCATGCCAAGAACGAACTGCGGCGCCTCAGGGGATCGAAGGCGGACGTGGAGCGCGTCATCGACCATCCGGTTCGAGTCGATCGCGATTCCTTCGGCAAGCCGCGATACACCGGTTACATCAAGGGAATCCGCGTCCGGATCGTGGTGGCGCTTGACGAACCCGACTTCGTCGTCACACTCCACAAGAGGAGAAACTGATGCGAGCTGACTACGACAGCAAGGCCGACGCTCTCGATCTTGAACTCGTGCGTTTCGATCACTACGACGATCAAGTGCAGGTTGACGACGACTTCTGCACGGTCGGATTCGCGGGGGGGCGTCCGGTCAGTGTCGGGTTGCTGTATCCCGCCAGGAACCTGGACTTGCTGGCGGTCGCTGCCGAGCGTTATGAATTGGACGGTACGGCCCTGCTCGCCGCTGCCAAAGCCGCTCTCGCGGCTCCGGACCGCCTTGTGACCATGGACCTATCCGACGAGTCCTTGGTCGCCTGATCCGCACCGCAGTGTAGAAACCCTGCGGTGACCGCTCGCCACCGGCTCGTCCGCGTTCCCGCCTCCTCGGCCAACCTCGGTCCTGGCTACGACGTGCTGGCCGCCGCCGTCTCGCTGTTTCTCGAGCTGGAGGTCGAGGAGGCGGGGGAGTTCTCCTTCGATCCGGGCGGGCTCGACGTCTCCACCGCCCGTGACAACCTGATCGTGCGCGCCTTCGAGACGCTGCACCCGGCCGATGGCATCGCCTTCCGGCTGCGCAGCGAGATCCCGCTGGCGCGCGGCCTCGGCTCCAGCGCTGCCGCGATCGTCGCCGGCCTCTTCGCGGCCGACCACCTCTTCGAGCTGGGCCTCTCGAAGGAG
>DASUIY010000401.1:0-3125 GCA_036279555.1 Solirubrobacterales bacterium
GCCAGGTCCAGTGCCTCGACCGCGCCTTTGAGCGCCGGGCCGAGGTGCTGCTCGGATCGCAACAGGGCCCTGAGAACCTCCAGCTGCTTGTCGCTCAAACGCACAACCCACATGCGGCACCTCCAGTGTTCGGTGGAACCCCGGTTGCCCGAAGAAGCTAGGAGCCCTGGCGGACGGAACCGGGCTGGCCGCTGATCCGGACGGCCTCGATCCGGTTCTCGCGCACCGACTCGACCCGGATCGTGTAGCCGTTGGCGACGATCGTGTCGCCGCGCTTGGGCAGGCGGCCGAGCTCGCCGAAGACGTAGCCGCCGACCGAGTTGTAGGCGTCGGTGTCGACAGGCAGCTCGATCCCGGCGTCGGAGAGGTCGCCTAGAGAGACGTGGCCGCGGACGAACCACTCGCCGCTGGCGAGCTGGCGGAGTGCGGCGGCGCGCGGGTCGGTCTCGTCCTCGATCTCACCGACCACCTCCTCGAGGATGTCCTCGACGGTGACGATCCCGACCGTACGCCCGTACTCGTCGACGACGACCGAGAGCGAGGTTCGCTGGACCTGGAGGTCATGCAGGAGGTCGTCGAGCGGCCGGGTCTCCGGGACGATCACGGCGTCGCGGATAGCCGGCGCGATCTCGGCCGTGGGCCCCTCGCTCATGAAGAGGCGGGCAAGGCTGTTGTTGTGGACGATCCCCTTCACCCGGTCGGGGTTCTCGTCCTCGATCACGACCAGCCTCGTGTGGCCCGAGGTGACGCAGCGCCGCAGCGCCGTCTCGACCGTCTCCGACGCATCGACCGTCACGACCGCCGGGATCGGGGTCATCACCTCGCGCGCCTCCTGCTCGTGGAGATGGAAGACGCCGCCCAGCATCCCGGCCTCGCCGGGGTCGAGCGTGCCTCCCAGCTTCGAGCGGTCGATGATCTGCTTCAGGTCCTCGGCGGTGTGGTGCTCCTCGATGTCGGTCGGGTCGACGCCGAAGAGGCGGACGATCGCGTTGGAGAACGCGCTCAGCATCAGGATCACCGGCGCGGTCGCCGCGCGGAACCAGTTGAGCGGGCGGGAGACGCGACGGGCGGTGCGCTCGGCGTGGCTGATCGCAAGCATCTTCGGCACCTGCTCGCCGACGCTGATGTGAAGCGCGGTGACCAAGGCGAAGGAGATCGCAACCGAGAGGCCGACGGCAGCCCCATGAGACAGGCTGCCGAACAACGGCTCGAGCAGATGCGCCAGAGACGGCTCGCCGAGGAAGCCGATGCCAATCGAGGCCATCGTGATCCCGATCTGGCAGGCGGAGAGCGACTCGTCGATCTTGTCGAGCTGCTCGACCACCGCCACGGCGCCGCTTTCTCCTTCGGCTGCGAGCTGCTCGATCTTGCCCCGCCGGCTGCGCACTAGCGCGAACTCGGCCGCGACGAAGAAGCCGTTGACGGCCAGCAGCAGGAGCAGGAGGACGAGCAGCAGGGCGCTCATCGCTTATTTGACCCGGTACTTCGGGGGAGTTCGTCGTCGGCCATTCGGCGTACGCAATATAGCTTTCCGTTCCGCGGATCCAGCGGGAGGGTGCGATATTGCCTGCGGAATGCGCATCGCAAGCCTCGTTCCCTCTGCGACCGAGATGCTCTACGCGCTCGGGCTCGGCGACAGTGTCGTCGCGGTCACGCATGAGTGCGACTACCCGCCCGAGGCCCGCTCGCTCCCCCACCTGACCCGGACCGTGCTGCGGCCGGGCCTCAGCGCCGCCGAGATCGACCGTGCGGTGAAGGCGAGGGTCGCCGAGGGGCAGGCGCTGTACGAGCTCGACGAGGAGCTGCTGGAGGCGCTGGCCCCAGACCTGATCGTGACCCAGGCTGTCTGCGCCGTGTGCGCCGTCTCCTTCGAGGACGTGCTCGAGGTGGCCGCCCGGCTCTCCAGCAGGCCGCAGGTGCTGCAGCAGGACCCGAGCACGCTGGGGGAGATGCTCGAGGACGTGATCCGCCTTGGCGAGGCAGCCGGGATACCGAGCCAGGCGCACGAGCTCCGGGGGGAACTGGAGGGACGGCTGGCGACTGTCCGCGCCGCGGTCTCGGGGACGACGCTGCCGCGGGTGATCGCCCTGGAGTGGCTCGACCCCCCGTACGTAGGGGGGCACTGGATCCCCGAGATGATCTCGATCGCGGGCGGCGAGGACGTCGCCGGCCCGCCGGGGCTGAAGTCCCCCGAGGTCTCCTGGGGAGAGCTCTCGGGCCTGAACCCGGACGTGGTTGTCGCGATGCCGTGCGGCTGGTACGTGGACGGCGCTCGCACCCAGGCCCTCGAACACTGGTTCCGCATCGAGGAGCTCGGCGCCCAGCGGGTGTTCGCGGTCGACGCGGCGTCGACCTTCTCCCGGCCCGGACCGCGACTCGTCGACGGCGTCGAGCTGCTCGGCCATCTGCTGCACCCCGACTTAGTCGATGCGCCGGGGAACATCGGCTTCGCCGAGCTGCGCTCCTCGCACGCGCGGGGCGGCCACGCGGGCTGAGTCCTAAGAACTCAGACGATCGCCAGCGCGCCGACGATCGAGAACACGGCCACGGCCCCCATCGCGATCATCTCTTTCACGAGACGGCGCTCGCCGAGCATCCCGCGATCGCCGGCGAGAATGGCCAGGGCACAGATGGCCCCGGCCACCAGCCCGCCGAGGTGACCGCCGAGGCTGATGCGGCTCGCGCCTAGGACGCTGAAGGCGAGGTTGAGCAGGAGGATGACCCCGATCGACGATGCGACCGCGTCGAAGCCACGGTCGCGGGCGATCAGGAAGGCGGCGCCGAAAAGGCCGAAGATCGCCCCCGAGGCACCGACCGTGAGTGCATTCGGGGTCAGCAGCAGCGCGCCGAAGGCCCCGCCGAAGAGAGAGGCGAAGTAGACGGCGAGGAAGCGGGGGGTCCCGATCGACGGCTCCAGCAGCCTGCCGAGGAAATAGAGGGCAAACATGTTGAAACCGATGTGGACGAGGCTGGCGTGGAGAAATCCACCGGTGAGGAGCCGGTACCACTCGCCTTCGGAGACGAAGGGGCCGTAGAGGCCGAAGTCGAAGACCACCGAGCTGTTGCCGACCGCGAACCCACCGCTGGCACTGACGATCTCGGCGAGGAACGCCGCCGCGTTCAGC
>DASUIY010000402.1:0-6417 GCA_036279555.1 Solirubrobacterales bacterium
CGCGCGGTGCTCAATTCGACTGGAGGACGGCCAGGCTCCCCTACCTACCAACCTTCGTAAAAAACGCCCACCTGTCATACAAACCAAGGGCTGCCGCAAGGGTGTCGCCGCGGATCGTCGCGGCCCCTCCGCTGCCGATCAGCTTTGCGTACTCGATCCGGGGCGAGTCTCCGCGCTTGGTCACGACGATGTCGCGAAGGTGGCCGGGAATGTACGGGCCGAGGCGGGAGTCGATCTCGGACTGGGAGAAGCGGAAGGTCCAGCGGTGCTGGGGGGCGTAGTAGTCGTAGGGGTCGGCGACGCTGCGCAGATAGGGGACCTCGGGGGCGCCGAGAAAGCCGGACTCGGTGCGGCCGCCCGAGGAGGAGAAGTAGGTGGTCTGGGCGACCTCGCCGCCGAAGGTCGCGACCTGGCTGCGGGTGGACCGCACGGCCGCGTCGGTCCGCGCGTCCTCCACCGCGACGCCGCCGTAGACCTGGGTGCGGGTATCCGGGTAGAGGTCGAAGCCCTCGCCCCCCACGTCGGTGGAGAGCGCGATCGAGCGAGAGGCGACCGCGAACGCCCGCAGCGTCGCCATCGGCCATTCGGGAGGGACCTCCGCCGGCACCGAGCCGCGGGCGTAGTCGTTGACGTTGAGCACGTTGACGACGTTCAGCGCGGAGCCGCTCGGGACCGCCTCGAACGCCCCGCGGTAGACGCCCACGCCGCCGATCCGGATCGTCCCCCCCGAGTCCGCGTGGAGCCGGTCGCCGCAGCGGGCCAGCAGCCTCCCCGAACTCGAGAGCAACCGGACCGAGGATCCGCGCATGCGCGCCGCGTAGCGGCGGGAGGGATCGAGCTCGCGTCCGCAGGCCGCGGTCGCGTGCGAGAAGGAGACGTCGCCCGAGCTGGTCGTGAGCAGCACGCGGACCATCGGCGCGCTGCGCATCTCGGCGATCCGGATCCCGCGAAAGTAGTGGCCGAGGATCTGCCGGTAGCCGGCGCCGTGCAGGCCGTAGCCGTAGGCGCCGTAGGCGCTCATGCCGACTCCATGGCCGAAGCCGCCGCCCCGCACCACCCAGGTGACGGCTAACGCGGCCGACGGAGCGGCGCCGGCCAAGAGGAGCCCCAACAAGAGGGCTGCGGTCGCTCGCCTCATCCGGCCGAGAATACTGTCACTCCCTCCCGCTCAAAGCGTCTAAGTCACCTCGATGCGGATCCACGCAATACACAGGTCCGCGCATGCGAAAGATCCGCATCCCGGCATTTGCAGGGGAGTCAGGGTCCGGCGAGACCGCTCCATGCTTGCGGGAAGGTCACTGGTGGATCCTTCGGTCGCCAACCAACAGACTGCAATCGCTATTCCAATCGATTACACAACTGGAAGGGAGAATCAAAGATGAAACTGATGAGAAATATTTGGCTAGCTGCAATTGTATCCGTGGGTGCCATGGCTTTCGCCGACGTATCGTCCGCAACCACTGCTTTGTGCAAAGTGCAAGAAGAAACATGCGCGGCGAAAAACCTGGTGACGAACCTTCACTTGGTCAACACCTCAGGCTCCGTGGAAACGCTGTCAAGCGAATTGGCCAACATCTTATGCTTAGGCGTGTTAGAGCAGCTAACGGTCTCAGGATTAGGCGAACCGCAAAAAGCCCACGCCACAAGTTTCAGCTCGACCGGCTGCGGAACCACTGCTGCGCACAACAACTGCACCGTGACAACAATCGACCTACCGGATGTGCACTACGTCATCGATTGGTGGCCACCGTTAATTTTATCCTTCTATTTAGGCGATCGCAGGCGAGTCAGCTGCACGCTCTCTGAATTCGTGAAAATAGAATGCACCTATGATGGAACTGGCATGGAACCCGTGGGTGAAAGCGCCTTAGAAAATGAAGGCACTGGCCACGGTATGTTCACGTCCGAAGAAGCACCGATGTCTCTTGTTTCGGGGAGCGGCCCTTGCCCCGAAGAAATGGCAGTCTCCAACTTATTGGAACCGTTAGAACACGTTTACGGCGCAGAATAATCACGGTTCGGTGAAATCGGACCTGCTGTCTGTGCGGCCACCTGGATCGGTGGCCGCACACCAAACCCTGTCATCTACAGAAGCTGGCCGTCGATGAAGCCCGCCACCAGGACCAGCCAGCCGCCCACCTCGGCGACGATCAGAGCGATCATGAAGGCGTGCAGGCCGCCAACCGGGTCGCGGAACTGGTTGTCGGTGTCGCGCCGCCAGCCGTGGACCATGTACCCGGCGACCGCGGCGAAGAAGTAGAGGGCGAGCGCCCCCGACGCGAGCAGGTTGACCAGGGTGCTCCAGCCGCTCAGCTCGACGAAGGTCGCGACCAACAGCAGGGCGAAGCTGTACAGCAGCGCGGCCCGGTGGGCGACGTCGACGTAAGGATGCGCCACGCTGTCCTCGGATTGGAGGATCTGCCGGTACTTGAGGACGCCGAGCAGCAGCGCCCAGAGGAACATCGCAGCGGCGAGCAGCAGCACGGCCTTGGTGTCTGCGCCCAGCTCCACAGGAGGATCCTATGCTTTGCAGACCCCAACCCAGGAGCCACAGATGAGCAGCGAGATCTCCCTCGTCACCGGCGTCGACTTCGCCACCGTCTTCGTCAAGGACTATCCGGCCGCCGTCGAGTTCTACGGCAAGATCCTCGGCCTCGAGCAGTCGGCCGACTACGGGAAAACACCGGGCGGCGAGTTCGAGACCGGCAACCTGACCCTGCAGGTGATGGATGCCGCCGCGATCGGGCGCGAGTTCGAGCCAAGCACGCACCCGACCGCCTTCCACGTCGAAGACGTCGCGGCGGCTCGCGCCGAGCTCGAGTCCAAAGGCGTCAATTTCCTCGCCGACACCATCGACAGCGGCGTCTGCCACATGGCTATCTTCAGCGACCCGGACGGCAACGTGCTGATGCTGCACCACCGCTACGCCCCACGCGCCTAACGGAGGTCGGTCACGCTCGGGGACCCGAGCGTTGGCTAATGTCCGAGGCCGATGGAGGCCGCAACGGCACCGCGGACGCAGTGGACCTTCGCCCAGTGGGGGATCGTCGTCGTCGCCACCCTGCAGCTCGCCTGGGCGACAGCCGGCCTGATCGCCGAGCCCAGCTTCGACTTCGGCGACGGCGCCGCGACCGAGCGCGTGCTCGGGGTCGACTTCAACGGCGTCCACGCCCTCTCCGGCTTCCTTCTCTTCCTCCCCGCCTTCTACTTCGTCCGCAAGCCGCGCTGGGCGGTCCTCTACGCGATCTACGTCGCCGTGGCCCTGCTCGTCACCGGCGTCTGGGCGATCTTCTCGACCAGCCCCGCCGGCATCTTCACCTTCCCCAACAACGGCGCCGACGCGATCCTCCACATCGCCACCGGCGTCGTCTTCGCGGCGATTGCAGCGATCCAGCTCGGCCTAGACCAAAAAAGCTAGCGCCAAGACTGCTTCCTCGCGCACCGTTTGCCGAACCGGTGACGCCTCGGGCGTCTCACAAAGGGAGCCCGGGGGCACTCCTCCCAAAACACTCCAGCGAGGCTCCCGCCGAGCGTTTTGGGAGGGGTGCCCCCGGGCTCCCGTCGCAAAGGACGAGCGTCAGAACGCTCCGCTAGTCCCGGCCGCACGCAGAGCGAGGAAGAGGATCACGCCGCAACTGACGGCCATGATGCCCATCTCGCGGCGGACGATGGCCAGAGCCAGGGCCTGCTGCGCGTCTCCGGGCAGGGCCTCGAAGTCGACGTCGCCAAGCTCGCGTTCGGCGGCGCCGGCGCGGGCGCCCTCGGCGATTAGCGAGACGACGAGGGGAAGAATCCCGTAGAGGTAGTGGAGCTCGTCCGGCTGCTCGTGGCCCGTGAAGACGAGCAGGCCGCCGAGCATCGCCTGGACGAAGACCGCCGCCTGCGCCGCACGCAGCAGATACCAGAAGGGAATCGAAGCCTGGGAGCGCAGCCAGGCCACCCCGCCGAAGCCGAAAGCGGCGGCATTGAGGAGGATTACGGCGCAGCCGACGACGAGGTGGACGGCGGCCATCTTCATTTCCTCCTAAGAGGGTCGGGATTCGGCTTGCTGATGCGAAAAATCACTATGTAGCAATCTGTTACAAGGTGGGTGTATAAAGGCGGTTGCAGGCGGTGGGGCGAGGTGAGCCGCGCCCCTCGAATCGCCCGCGTCGACTTCGAAATACCAGTGCTGAAGAGCTACCTGCCGATTCTCGTCTTTGCCTTCCTCGGCGTCACCGTTGGGGGGGCTTTCGCGATGCTCAATCACGTGATCGGGCCAAAGCGCTCGAAGCACCCGACCGCGTCGAGCCAGCGGCTGGGCGAGCCCTACGAGTCGGGGATCCCGGTCAAGGCCTCCCACGGGCTGCGCTTCGGCGTCAGCTTCTACCTGATCGCGATGCTCTTCATCCTCTTCGACATCGAGGTCGTCTTCCTCTACCCGATCGCGGTGATCCTCGAGGACGCAGACAGCATCTTCGTGCTCGGCGAGCTGGTCACCTTCGTCGTATTGCTGCTCGTCGCCTTCGTCTACGTCTGGCGAAAGGGTGCGCTGGATTGGAAGTAGAGCGACAGACGATGCGGGAGCGCCAGCTGCGCGCCCGCGACATGCTGCGCGGCGACCTCGAGGGCGAGGAGCTGGAGCGCTACGTCGAGGAGAGGGTCGTGATGACCAACTTCGAGAAGATGCTCGGCTGGGCGCGCTCGAACTCGATCTTCCCGCTCACCTTCGGCCTCGCCTGCTGCGCGATCGAGGGGATACCGATGGCGGCCGTCACGGCCCGGTACGACATCGCGCGCTTTGGCGCTGAGGCCGGGCGCGCCTCGCCGCGCCAGGCCGACCTGATCGTCCTCTCGGGCAGGGTCTCGATCAAGATGGCGCCGATCATCCTCCGCCTCTACGACCAGATGCTGGAGCCGAAGTGGGCGATCTCGATGGGAGCCTGCTCCTCGAGCGGCGGCATGTTCTCCAACTACGCCGTGGTCCAGGGCGCCGACAAGTTCATGCCGATCGACGTCCACGTGCCGGGCTGCCCGCCGCGGCCGGAGGCGGTGCTCTACGGCTTCACCAAGCTGCAGCGAAAGATCCAGGGCAACCCCGACCAGGGCTGGCGCGCCCGCTACGGCGCGCACGGCACCGAGGAGTGGGCGCGGGGCGGGCCGCGCAGCGAACCCAGCGCCGAGGCAGCGGAGGCCTACCTCGCCGCCAGGGAGCTGATCGGTGCCTGACGCCCCCGGACTGGAGCTGATCCGGGGGGAGATCGAGCAGGACCACCCGGGCGCCGTGCTGGACACGGGCTTCGAGCACGGCTGCGCGAGCCTCTCGATCGACCCGGCGCACGTCCTCGGCGTGCTCGGCTGGCTGCGCGACGCCCCCGGCCAGGGCTACGGCTTCCTCTCCAGCCTGCACGCGGCGGACTACCTGCCTGCCGAGCCTCGTTTTGCCGTCCACTACGAGCTTCTGAACCGAGATCGGGTCGAGCGGTTGCGGGTGAAGGCATTGCTTGCGGATCCGGCCTGGTCCGCGGGTCCTGTCGCCGCAGGGGACCCACCGCCCCCTGCGGTAGCTAAAGCTTCCTCGGGGGCGGTCCCCCCTACAGCGCCACCCGCGGAAGAAGCGCTTCCGGAAATCGACTCCTGCTGCGAGCTCTTCCCGACTGCCGAGTTCCAGGAGCGCGAGGCCTATGACTTCTTCGGCATCGTCTTCAGAGGCCATCCCGACCTGCGGCGAATCCTGCTGCCTGAGGACTACGTCGGCTGGCCGCAGCGGAGGGACTTCCCGGTAGGCGGGGAGCCGGTGACCTTCACCTACAACGAGCGGGACTATGGCTGAGCTGGCCGAGCGCACCGAGGTGATGACCGTGAACATCGGCCCCCACCACCCCGCGACCCACGGCGTGTTGCGGCTCGTCGTCGACCTCGAAGGCGAGGTGGTCAAGGACCTGCGGCCGATCATCGGCTACGTCCACACGGGGATCGAAAAGTCCTGCGAGGACAAGAGCTACTGGAAGGTCATCCCCTTCGTCGAGCGGATGGACTACGTCTCCTACTTCTTCCAGATGGAGGCCTTCTGCGGCGCGGTCGAGCGCATGATCGAGCTCGAGATCCCGCCGCGGGCAAAGTACCTGCGGACGATCTTCCTCGAGCTCAACCGGATCCATTCCCACCTGGTCTGGCTGGGGACGACGGCGCTCGACCTCGGCGCGATCTCGATGCTCTGGTACTGCTTCCGCGAGCGCGACCGCATCCTCGACCTCTTCGAGATGGCCGCGGGGCAGCGGATGCACACGCGCTACTTCCAGGTCGGCGGCGTGATCGAGGACCTCCCGCCGGGGTGGGAGGCGAAGGTCCGCGAGTTCCTCACCGTGATGCCGCAGCGGATCGACCAGTACGAGGCGCTGCTCGACAGGAACGAGATCTGGCTCCACCGCACGAAGA
>DASUIY010000403.1:0-6993 GCA_036279555.1 Solirubrobacterales bacterium
CGCCCGCCGCGGCGGGCGAAGGCCCCGGCCCCACCGCCCGTCGATCTCTCCGAGGCCGACGCGCCGCTGTTCGATCAGTTGAAGGCGTGGCGGCTGAAGGCAGCGGAGGGCAAGCCCGCCTACACCGTCGCCCACAACACCACGCTGACCGCGATCGCCGCAACACGCCCCACCGACGAGCAGGCCCTTGCCGCGATCCGCGGCGTCGGCCCCAGCTTCATCGCCAAGCACGGCGCCGACGTGCTCGAGATCGTCGCCGGCACCGGATCGATCGCCGCACCCGAGTGTTAGGGCCACACGTCTCACGTTCTCTCCCGCCGGCGGGCCAGTGTCAACGACACCTCCGATTCAGGCTCGCCGGCGGGCAGGGACCGCTACCGATGGGCGATCCCACGACACGCGGTCGTAGGATCAGCCCTCTAGCGGTCGAATCAGGCTCGGACCCATGCACCGAACGCGAAAGCCCACCGCTCTAATCGCGCTGGCCGCGGTCCTGATCGGCCTGGCCGGGGCGGCCAGCGCCGAGGCGGGGGCGCTGCTGCCGCGGGGAAAGCAGGTCTTCTTCGGGGTCAGCGACACCGGGGACTCGGCCGACTTCGGCCAGTTCAGCACGGCGCTGCGCAAGCACCCGGCGCTGATCGAGACCTTCCGCACCTGGGGCTCCGACTTCCCCGAGTCGATCGAACGCTGGCAGGAGGCGCGGGCGCGGCCGGTGCTGCACTTCACCACCGCCGACAACAACGACGGCCACGAGCTGATCAGCCCGCGGGCGATCGCGCAGGGCTACGGCGACGACTACCTGATTCGCCTCAACAGGCTCTTCTGGGAGAAGCAGATGCCGGCCTACATCCGGCCCCTGGGCGAGCCCAACCGCTGCCTCAACGTCTACGCCTCCTACGACTGCGAGGGCAACCCGCGCGACGCCGCCCACAAGCCGCGCTGGTACAAACTCGCCTTCCGCCGCATGTACGTGATCCTGCACGGCGGCGGCAAGCGGCGTCAGATCAACCGGCGCCTGGCGATGGCCGGGGTCGCGCCGCTGAAAAGCTCCCAGGCCGGCCTGCCGCGGGCGCCGATCGCCGTGATCTGGAGCACCTTGCCGGCCGGCTCGCCGACCGTGCCCCAGAACCGGCCGCGCCACTTCTACCCCGGTGACGACTACGTCGACTGGGTCGGCACCGACTTCTACTCCGACAACCAGGACTGGAAAGCGCTTGCCGGCCTCTACCGGCGCTTCTCGAACAAGCCCTTCTCGCTGCCCGAGTTCGGTGTCTCCAGCGGCGACGACCCCGCCTTCATGCGCAAGCTGCTGACCTGGGTGGACCGCCACCGCCGCTGCAAGATGCTCGTCTACTACCAGGACTTCGGCTCTTCGAGCTCCTACCGGATCCAGAACTACCCGTCCAGCCTCGCCGTGCTCGACGACTGGGTGCACCACCCGCGCATCCCCCACTTCGCGCCGAACTTCCCGGTGGCGCCGCCGCCCCCGCCCGGCGGGGTCGCGCCGACGCCCTAGCGCCCCTTCTGCTTGCCCGGATTGCGCTGGCTCCGCCGCTGCTTGCGCGCCGGTCGATCCTTGCCCTCCGGAGCCTCGACGCGCCGCGCGACCTCGGCCCTGTACTCGTAGGGCTGCAGCGCGGTGATGCTCGAGTAGCCGGTGAGGTAGATGCGGCGGCCGTCGGAGATCACCGGCGAGTAGGTGCCGCGGCGGTAGCGGAAGACGCGCTTGCCGCTGCGCATCATGAAGCCGACGGTCGAGTTGTAGGTGAACTCGGCGGCGTAGACGATGTCTCCGACCGCGGAGAGCGAGCCGATCACCTGGCCGCCAGCCGAACGGCTCCAGCGCAGGCTGCCGTCCTTGGCGTCGAGCGCGTAGACGTTGCCGTCGAAGGAGCCGATGTAGACGGTCGGCGGGCTGTGGCGGGTGTTCGCCACGGCCGGTCCCGAGTAGGCGTAGCCGCCGGTCGAGTAGCTCCAGGCGAGCGTCCCGTCCTTGCGGTCGAAGCTGTAGACGCGGGAGTCGTTGTTGCCGGCGTAGACGCGGCCGAAGGCCACCGCCGGGGTCGAGTAGAACTGGCCCGAGGTGCCGAACCCCTGGCCGAGCGACGAGGTCTGCCACCTGATCCGGCCGCTCTTGGCGTCGACCGCGTTCATGTAGCCGCCGTAGTCGCCGACGTAGAGGGTGCCGCCGTAGTAGGCGGGGGCGGACTTGACGGGGCCGCCGAGGCCGGTCGCCCAGCGAACGTCGCCGCTGATCGTGCTCAGCGCGTAGAGGTTGCCGTCCTCGCAGCCGAAGTAGACCGTGCGGCCGATCACCACCGGGGAGGACTCGGCCCGGCCGGGCAGCGAGCGCTTCCAGATCGTCTTGCCGGTCTTCGCGTCGAGCTTGACGATGTGGCCGGGGGTCAAGTTGACGATGTAGAGCCGGTGTTTCGAGTACGCCGGCGAGGAGGCGTTGAGGCGGCCGACGCTGCGTTCCCAGAGCACCTTGCCGTTGTCGGCGTCGAGCGCGCGGGCAGTGCCGTTGTTGTCGACGAAATAGAGCTTGCCGCCGACGTAGATCGGCGGGAACTCGAGCAGGGGGCGCTCGGTGAAGCGCCAGAGCTTGCGGAAGGGGGGCTTCACCCCCTTCGCCGGGAGGTAGCGGGTACGAGCCGGGTTGAGGCCGAAGATCGGCCAGTTGACCGCCTTCGCCTTCGGCTTGGGCGGCTTCTGGGGCGTGAAGGTCGCGTTCGGGTTGTGGACGTCGGGCGGCCGCTTGAGCACCTGGTAGGCGAGGAACCCGGCCGCGGCGATCGCGAGCACGCCTGTGGCGATCAGGCCGACGGCGATTCCCCGCCGCGTGTGCCAGAAGTGGCTGACGGCGCCCCAAGCGCCCACGAGCGCCGTTCTCCAGAAGCCCTTCAGCGGCGCAGCTCCCACATCTCGATGAAGCCGAGGTCGCGGAAGCCGAGGCGCTCGTAGAGCGGCGCTCCCGCCCGGGTCGCCTGCAGCGAGGCCGTCGTCAGCCCGCGCTCGCGAGCATCGGCGAGCGCACACCAGAGGAGCCAGCTCGCGATCCCGCGGCCGCGGTGCTCGGGTGGGGTGGCGACGCCGGTGATGCAGCAGTCCTCGCCGATCTCGATCGCGCCGACGCAGCCGGTGGGGACGGCGCCGTCGAACGCGCCGTGCCAGCGGATCGGCGTCTCTCCGGCGAGGCCGGCGCGAAAACCGTCGGGGCCGTAGCCGTAGGCGAGGTCGTTGAGCTCAGCGCAGACGCCCGCGCTCATCGGGCCCGGGTCGATGCCGGCCGGGGCCGGCGGCCCGGGGCCGAGGTCGGCGAGCTCCATCGCCATCGCCCGCGGTTCGGCGTCGAGCGAGTGGCCGCGCGCGGCCAGGATCCGGGCCGACTCGCGGTCGGCGTCGGGGACCCAGACCGTCCATGCGCGGACACCATGGGACTCGTAGAGGGCCTCCAGCGAATCGAGCTCCCCGGCCAGCGCGGCCGGGTCGGTGTAGAAGACGCTGTTGAAGAGCGAGCGCTGCGGCGAGGCCGGAACGACCGAGGCGAGCAGGCCCTCGCACCGGACCACGATCGAGCCCGGCGCCGAGCTGCCGAACGCCTCGACCTCGTCGCGGACGCCCTCGATGGCGCGCCTCCTCAGCTCCCTCTCGTCGACGCGCGGGCTCATCCGCGCCCGTTCAGCCTCCGGCCGCAGCGCGCCGCTCGGACTCGGCGACGACCCCGTCGACCAGTCCCTTGACCCCCTGCTTGACGGCCGCGACCACGACCGCGCCGACGACGGGGACCGTCGGGTGGGTGCGCACGGCATAGACCATCTTCGTCCCGTCGCCGTTGGGCGTCAGCTCCACGGTCCCGACATGGTCGCGAACCGGCAGGCCGGAAAGCAGGGTGTAGGAAAAGCGGTTGGGCTCCTCGTAGGCGATCACTTCCTCCCGCAGTGCCGGCCCCACAGCGGTCAGCTTCCGAATCGCACCGACGCCGTTGGGCGCGGGATCCCCCTCCCGCTCCAGCACGGACTTCCTCAGAGGCGTGAGCTCCGAATACCGCCGATGGTCGGTAAGCACTCCGAAGACAACCTCGGCCGGCGCATCGACCTCGCGGGTGAAAGTGAAGCTAGCCACGGCGCCGAAGGCTATAGGAGCGCCTCCCTACGTCAGCCTCCACCGCTGCGGATCGCTCCCCTCCACCTTCTCGACCTCGCCCAAAATCGCGAGATGGTCGAGACAAGAGAGGACGATCTGCAGGATCCAGGCGCTGACCGGCGTGTTCAGGTTCTCGGCGCCGACGATGTCGCCGACCACCTCGAAGGGGGGCTTCTCCCCCCCGGCGAGCGACTCGCGCACCTTCCCGGTCAGCTCGTCGACCTGACGGCGCGCCTCGGCGATCTTGGCGGCGGCGTCGCGGAAAGGCCGACCGTGGCCGGGCAGGCAGAGGTCGACGGCAAGCGGCTCGATCTCCTCGAGGCCGCGCAGGAACTCGCCGACCGGGTCCGGGGTGTGGCCGTGGTCGAAGAAGAGCACCGTGCGGCCGAGCAGGTGGTCGCCGGAGATCATCAGCTTGCGCTCGGGCTGGTGCAGGACGACGTGGGAGGGGGCGTGCCCCGGCGTCTCGTGGACCTGCCAGGTGCCGAGGTCCGTCTCGACCTCGACTCCCGGCAGCAGGTCGCGATCGGGCTCGACGATCGCGTCGATGCCGTTGTCGTCGTCCTCGCTGCGGGACTCGCGGTAGCGCTCCAGCGCCTGGGCGGGCACGCCGCTCTGCCGCGCCACCTCCAGGCGCTGCTCCAGCGCCGCCCCCGGGTCGTCGGCGAGCAGCCGCACGTGTTCCCAGGCGGGATGCATCCAGAGCTCGCAGCCGGCACCCTCGACGATCGGCGCCGCCAGGCCGTAGTGGTCGGTGTGGGAGTGGGTGCAGACCAGCAGCCGCACGTCCTCGAGCCCGAAGCCGGCCTGGGCGAGGGCGAGGTCGAACTGGCGCATCCGCCCCTTGCCGCCGATGCCGGTGTCGAAGAGGACGATGCCGCCGTCGGCGGCGACGGCCCAGACGTTGCCGTGGGGCACCCCCGGCCAGGGCAGCGGCAGCCGCAGCCGCCAGACGCCCGGCAGGACCTTCTCCGTGCGGGGCGCCTCTGGGCGCTTGCGCTCGTCCGCCATCGCCGCAGCACCCTATCTGCGTAGGGGCCGGCTGGGATAGGTTGCGGCGCGATGGAGTCGAGCAGCCCCAAGCGCGCCGGGCTCGTCCTCGCCGCGCTGATCCTCGTCGCCGCCGTCGCCAACCTCAACCTCGCGGTCGCCAACGTCGCCCTGCCCGACATCGGCAAGGCATTCGGCTCTGGCCAGACGACGCTCAACCTGATCGCCGTGGGCTACTCGCTGGGCCTGGCGACCTCGGTTCTCTACCTGGGAGCGCTCGGCGACCGCTACGGCCGCAAGGGGATGCTGCTGCTGGGGATGGGGCTCTCGATCCCCGCTTCGCTGCTGGCCGGCTTCGCGCCGTCCGACGTGGTCCTCTTCGCCGCCCGCGTGCTCGGCGGCGTCGCCGCGGGGATGGCCTTCCCGACCACGCTGGCGCTGATAACGGCGTTGTGGTCGGGCAACGCCCGCACCCGCTCGATCGCGCTCTGGTCGGCGATCGGCGGCGCGATCGCCTCGCTCGGGCCGCTGCTCTCCGGCGCCCTGCTGGAGCACTTCGACTGGGGCTCGGTCTTCCTCGTAACCCTGCCGCTGGCGGCGCTGGCCCTGTTCGGGGCCTGGCGCTACGTCCCCGCCCACGTCAACGAGAGCACCGAGCCGGTCGACAACCTCGGCGGCATCCTCTCCGTCCTCCTGGTGGCGGCCCTGGTGCTGGGCATCAACCTGGCGCCGGTCCCCGGCAAGGGCGCGCTGGCGATCGGGCTCGGCCTCGTCGCCGTGGCCGCGGCTGGTGCCTTCGTCCTGCGCCAGCGCCGGGCGCAGTCCCCCCTCTACGACCTCGGGGTCGCCAGGCGGCGCGTCTTCTGGGTCGCGGCCTGCGCCGGGATCATCGTCTTCGGCTCGCTGATGGGGGCGATGTTCATCGGCCAGCAGTTCCTCCAGAACGTGCTCGGCTACTCGACCCTCGACTCGGGCCTGGCGATCCTGCCGGCGGCGGCGCTGATGGTGATCGTCGCGCCGCGCTCGGCGCAGCTGGTCGAGGCCCGCGGCGCCCGCTTCACACTGCTCGTCGGCTACGTCTTCTGCGTGCTCGGCTTCCTCACCATGCTGCTGCTCTGGAAGGAAGACATCTCCTACTGGAAGGTCGGCCTCGGCTACGCCTTCATCGGCATCGGGGTCGGCTTCGCCGGGACCCCCGCGTCCCACTCGCTGACCGGCTCGGTGCCGGTGAAGCGCGCCGGCATGGCCTCGGGCACGGCGGACCTGCAGCGCGACCTCGGCGGGGCGATCATGCAGTCGATCTTCGGCGCCCTGCTCACCGCCGGCTACGCGGCGGCCGCCGGCGCCGCGATCGCCTCCTCACCGGAAGCGAGCAAGGTCACCGAAAACGTCGAAGGCCAGCTGACCAAGTCCTTCTCCAGCGCCGCCGACACCGCCGCCCAGTACCCCCAGTACAGCGATCAGATCGTCGCCGCCGCCAAGGCCTCCTTCCTGCAGGGGGACGAGTGGGCCTACACCGCCGGCATCCTCGCGATCCTGCTCGGCGCCGCACTGGTCTTCTTCCGCTTCCCGAAGAGGGACGAAGAGCAGGCGCTCCTCGCGCAGTACCACGCCGAAGACACCTGACCCCTCTTCTTCCGGTGCGCCTTATCCCCTTATAACGGGGCAAAAGCGCACCGGAACGGAGAGAGGCTGGGGTGCGAAGATGGCGGCGATGGCCGCCGGCGACGAAACCCGCTCCTCGCGCCTGACCGCGACACTGCGCGAAGGGGAGCGGGTGACGCCACTGGAGCTCTTCTTCGACCTCGTCTTCGTGCTGGCGCTCACCCAGTGCACGGCGCTGATGGCCCATAACCC